>NZ_JBEXUS010000024.1:0-93725 GCF_040614455.1 Nocardia sp. NPDC005978 | reverse complement strand
CGCTGCGGTCCCAGCCCCCGCAGGGAGAGCAGCCTGGATAACGAGAACCAGCGGAGTGCGGTTGGGAGAGTCGGGCTGCGGTTCCAGCCCTCCCGAGGCAAAGCAGCCTGGATAACGGAGTAGCAGCGGAGTCCGGTTGAGAGCCTCGACTACGGTTCCAGCCCTCCCGCAGGAAGAGCAGCCTGGATAACGGAGTAGCAGCGGGGACCGGTTGGGAGCCTCGACGGCGGTACCAGCCCTCCCGGGCCGACAAACGGGATCCACCACCGGCGGGGGTACAAGCGACCCTCGAATCGACTACCGCTCAACACAATCACCACCCGAGGCAGTACCGGCATTCAAGCGATGACGGATCTTGTGTCTGTAGATCTCGAGAAGGTTCCCACGGCCATCCAGCCACGCTGGAAGGGTGAAAGCGCTCCCAGCTGGGGAGCCGAAGTCGGGTACGGCAGGCGAAGTGACCAGCACTGCCTCGTTGTTCTTGCTTGTTCTCCCGAACCCCGCTGGAACGCGAAGGGTGCGTGTGGGTCTCGGCTACGTCGGCCACTGGAGTGAACACCGATGCCGCTCTTGAGTTGTGGGCTTTGCTCCGGCTGGAGGCAGTGCTCTAGCAGAGTCGCCGCGCCGGAATACCCGGGATACCCGAAGGACTCGGCACACGCGGGTGATGACTGAAATTCACGCGTGGTCTGCGAGCGGGGTCGATGTGCGGTGGTGGTATCCACCCGGTTTTGCCCGGATGCTCCGAATCATCGGGCATGACGATCGTTTTCCAGCCGTTCGGGCCGGAATTGACTTGTGCGTGGCAGGCATCGCACGCGAAAGTCAGATTCTCGATGTCCGTTTCACCGCCATCAGCCCACTCTTTGATGTGGTGCACGGCCGAGCGGGTGGCTGGGGCGTCGCATCCCGGGCGGGTGCAGCCCCGCTCGACGGCGGTGAGTGCCAGGCGCTGCTCTACCGTTGCCAGGCGTTGACCACGGGAGAGGTGCAGTGGGCGGCCGTTGGCATCCACGATCACCAGGTACGGGGTCGAACGCGCAGCCAACTTGATCGCTTCGGTGATCGAGAGCGTGCCCCCGGTATTCGTGGTAGCCAGCCCGGTCCGCTGCTCCAGGTCGGCCAAGCGCATCGTGACCACGGTCGAGACCGGCAGCCCCCGGTGAAAGCCGAGCTTGGTGGGTCCCATATCGGGGTGCAGGAACCGCAGCAGCGCATCGTGATTGCGCTGGGCCTCGGAGCGGTGATCACGCTTGGCAGCAGCCCGCAACACGTTCCGAGCAGCGACGGTCGCAGCGTCGGCGTCACTGTCATCGGCTTCGGACTCGGTGTCGATCCCGAGTTCGGCTGTGGTGTGCGGGCTCTCGGGATCATCGGGGTTGCACATGCCGGGGCGGGCGAACTTGGCGAACATGGGCAGGAACACCGCACCCAACTCCGGGGTCAGCAAACCCGAGATCGGGAACATCCCATCCGCACGCTGTCGGCCGATGCAGATCCCGCGCATCCGCTGGCGGTCGTTGTCCGCGGTCAACACCCCGTCGGGGTCGGTGTATGCCAGGACCCGGACACCGAGTTGGGTCACGCCTTTGGGGTCGCCGGTGCGCGCGAAGTCGGTCAGGGAGCGTTCGGCGAGTTCCTTGAGCTTCGGTTCCGCGGCGGCAGGAATCCGGTCCAGGACTTTCACGATCGCTTGCACGTGCTCGGCGGAGATCTCTCCCGCGCGCTGGGCGGCAGCAATGTGGGGAAACACGGGCGGCCGCTGGAAACTGCCTTCGGACACCGTGGAGAGCCGGTCCGCGTTCCGTACCCGAGCGGCAGCTTCGAAATGCGAGATCCGCAGCGTTTGTTGCAGGAACACGATCGGGCTCTTGATCCCGGCCTGCGCGGGCAGTCCTCGTGCCGCGCATTCGAGGGCGAAGCGTTGTTTCACCGCTTCGAGTTTGCGGTAGTCCGCTTCGAGCTTGTGCATCATCGCGATGACCTGGTCATCGGATGAGGAAAACAACGGCGATTCGAGCAGACCCTCCACCGCGACACCATGTCCTTCAACATGGTGCGCGATGCTGGATTCCCCTCCCGAATTCATACCCCTATTCTACTCCTCAATAGCGAGTCGACATAGCCCAATTGCATTGTGATACAACAATATTCAGACTCGCAAGCTGTTCAGAAGCTCTCGATCTCCACATGCCCTATCCGTGAAAATCCTAGAATCCAGAAGGGCGGGAATTCGAACACCACATCACGCACTCCCCTTGGCCGATCGCAGGCAGCGCCGCACGAATACAACTTCTCGATTGCCAATCGGCGGCCCATATCCCGGCACCCGCCGCCGCACGAGCCCCATACCGCGGACCTTCGAGCCCTGCGGTTGCGGGCGCGGACTACGAACAGACCCGCGCAGGCTGATCAGTGACGGTTAATCCTCAAACCACCGCCGCCTCGTCCTCGAGCATCCCGCGAACCTGTTCGCGCAGCTCGGGAGTGTCTTCGTGCTGATGCACCGAGACCGCGTGGGCGGTAGCGGCGGTGAGGACCTCGTCCTCCTCGCCGGAGATGGTCAGGGTGCAATTCGAATCGCTGGGGAAGCGACGGCAGTCGGCTACTTTTCTGGGCATGGGACCCACCTCCTGAGAGAGATCAACTGCTGTCTTTCACGGTAGACCCGTTGATGCGTGGCGGGAAGAACCGTGCAGGTAACGGGGGTTGCTCGCCCAGGCGAAGCCCGTGCTTGGAGAGCGGCCGGGACCTACGTGCCCGGAGTCGCGACGGCGGCGCGGAGGGTTTCGCGGAGCCAGCGTTGGGCGGGATCGGCGTCGAGGCGGGCGTGCCACGTGAGGCAGATGTCTATTTCGGGGAGAGCGGCGGGGATCGGGAACCAGCGGAGGGAGAGGGTGCGTTCGTATTGCTCGGCGAGCCGTTGCGGGACCAGGCCCACGTAGGAAGTCGACGAAACCAGAAGTGCCGCAAGGGCGGAGGTGGGAACTACGGCGGCCACATGGCGTTGGAGACCTTCGGCGGCCAGGGCCGTGTCGAGGGGTCCGTGAGCCCGGCCGCGGCGGGAGGCGGACACGTGGGGGTGCTTGCAGATCTGGGCGAGGGTCGGGCGGCGGTGGCGGCCCAGCGCGCTGTCGGCTCGCACTATGCCGACGATGTTCTCGCGGTAGAGAACGGTGGTGTGGATGTCGGGGGCCGTACTCGCACCGGCGCCGATGTCCAGGTCCACGGAACCGTCGCGGAGGGCCTCGGCGCTCTCGTTGCCTTCGGGGACGAAGCGCAGGACCACGCCCGGCGCGAGCGCGGCGGTCGCTTCCACCGCCGCCGTCACCAGGGTCGCGGCCACACCGTCGTTGATGCGAATCGCGAAGGTGCGCTTCAGGGTTGACAGATCTATCTCGCGGTCGGCGCTGATCAGGGCCGACGCCTCCTCGAGCAGCGAGCGAACTCGCGGCGCGGTGCGCAGGGCGAACGGGGTGGGGGCCATGCCGCGCCCGGCGCGCACCAGGATCGGATCGCCCATCGCGCGGCGCAGTCGGCCGAGGGCTCGACTTGTCGCCGGAATCGAGAGGTTCAACTGGTCGGCGGCCGCGGTGACGCTGCCCTCCTGCAACAGGGCGTCGAACACCCGGAGCAGGTTCAGGTCGAGCTGCTGGGGCATGGTTGCATCGTACGCAATCAGTGATTGTCAAAGTTGCGTCGCGTGGACATATCGCAGCTCAATAGCGTGCTATGCATGCAACTCAACCTGCTCTCTCGCGATAGCGCGACCGCACCGACGCCGGTCGGGCAGCGCGGTCTGCTGGCGGTGATGTGCGCCTGCGTGGTGCTCGTCGTCGGCATGGTCGCCGCCATCAACCTGGCCGTCCCGATGCTGGCGGCGAGCCCGCTGCACCCCTCCGCCTCCGCTCTGGTGTGGATCGTGGACACCTACGTGATCTTCTTCGCCTGCCTGGTGATTCCCGGCGGCGCGGCCGGTGACCGCTTCGGCCGTAAGGGCGTATTGCTCGCCGGCCTGGGGTTGTTCGCGGCGGGGGCGCTGTTGTCGGCGCTCGCCCCGAACGTGGCGGTGCTGCTCGTGGGCCGCGCCATCACCGGGGCGGGCGCCGCGGCGGTGCTGCCCAATACCCTCGCCGTGCTGCTGCACGCGGTCCCGCCCGAGCGCAAGGGCGCGACCATCGCGACCTGGGCCTCCATGACCGGTATCGGCGGGGTGCTCGGCAATGTGGGTGGCGGCGCGGTGTTGACGGGCGGTTCGTGGCGCTGGCTCTTCCTCGCCATCGTGCCCCTGACCCTGCTGCTTGCCGCCCTGGTGGCCCGGATCGCGCCGGTGTCGGCCCGCCACGACCGCCGCTTGGACCCGATCGGCACGGTACTGCTCGTGGCCGCGTCCGTGGCGCTGCTGGTCGGCATCGTGGAGGGGCCGGTGTCGGGGTGGGGTAGCCCGCTGGTCGTCGCCGGGTTCGCCGGTGCCGCGGTGTTGCTCGCGGTGTGGACGATCGTCGAGCTCCGGGTCGAACACCCCCTGCTCGATCCCCGTCTGTTCCGGCTTCCCGCCCTGCGCAGCGCTTGCCTGGGAATGACCACCGTCTTCTTCGGCATGTTCGCGCTGTTCTACGTGAACGCCTCGTTCCTGCAGTACGCCAAGGGATTCGGGGTGCTGCGGACCGGCCTCGGCATCATTCCGCTGACCGTCCCGGTGATCCTCGGAGCCCGGCATGTCGAGCGGCTGACCCGCCGCATCGGCGTGGACGCCACGGTTGCGCTGGCCTTCGCGTTCGTCGGCGGCGGTCTGCTGGGGCTCTCGACCAGCGGCACGAACACCCCCTACCTTGCGTACGCCGGATGGCTGGTCGTCACCGGAATCGGTGTGACACTGGCACTTCCGACCCTGTCCGCCGCGATATCCGGATCGCTTCCACAGGCGCTGGCCGGAGTCGGCGCCGGATTGCAGGCCACCACCCGCGAGTTCGGCAGCGCCCTCGGCGTCGCGGTGATCGGCACCGTGCTCACCGCGCGGTTCGTGAACGCCCTGCCCGCGGACATCCGCGCCACCGGTGACCCGCACACCGTCGCCCAGGCACTGGCCGGCGCACCCGATCGAGCGAACGAGGTTGTCGTGGCGTTCGTTTCGGGCGCCGACGCCGGATTCAGGTTCGTCGGGATCGCGGTCCTGGTACTCGGCGCGCTCGTGGCGCTTCAGTCACTGCTGTCCCGCCGCGCATCCCGTCGTTGACCAACCCCATCACCCCGAAGGAAAACCCCATGCATGTATTCGTCACCGGAGCCACCGGCTGGATCGGCTCCGCGGTCGTCGACGAACTACTCGACACCGGTCACGTGGTCACGGGCCTGGCTCGCTCGGATGCCGCCGCGACCGCTCTCCGGCGGCAGGGCGCGCTCGTCCGCCGCGGCGATCTCGATGACCTGGACGGTCTCCGGGCCGCGGCCGACGCCGCCGAAGCCGTTGTCCACCTGGGCAACAAGCACGACTGGTCCAACCCCGCCGAAACCATCCGCTCCGAACGGGCGGCGGTGGAGGCGATCGCGGGCGCCCTGGCCGGCAGTGATCGCCCGTTCCTGTTCGCCTCGGTCCTGTCCGGCCTGGTGCAGGGCAGACCCGCCACCGAAGCCGACCCCTCGCCTGCGGTCGGACCGGATTCGCCGCGCGGCGGCTCGGAGAACCTCGCCCTGGAGTACGCGGCGAAGGGCGTCCGCGTCATCGCGGCCCGATTCGCCCCCTCGGTGCACGGCGCCGGCGACACCGGGTTCGTGGCGAATCTCGTTGCGGCAGCACGCCGGCACGGCGTCTCCGCCTATCTCGGCGCGGGCACTTCGGCCTGGGCGGCGATCCATCGCACCGACGCGGCGCGCGTGGTCCGGCTCGGTCTCGAGGGTGCTCCCGCCGGTTCGATACTGCATGTCGTCGCCGAGGAGTCCGTCACCACCCATGACATCGCGCAGGCGATCGGAACCACCCTCGCCCTGCCGGTCACCTCGATCGCTCCCGGCGACGCCGCCGAGCACTTCGGTTTCGTCGGCCGCTTCTTCGGCCTGACCATGTCCGCCGCCAACGCGGACACCCGCCGCCTGCTCGCCTGGAGTCCGTCCGGTCCCACCCTGCTCGAGGACATTCGCGCCGGGGCGTACGACCACGCCTGACGAGGACGCGCCGTCCAGGCAAGCTTGATCCACAGCCCGGGTGCGACCGGTGAATCCCGCGAGTTCACCGGTCGCACCGAGCTTTCCGGCAACCGCGCCGACTACCACCTCGGGATCGCCCCGGCACCGGTCGGCCCTCGCCTCGGACCCTGCCCGGCAGTCGCGTTATGCGTTGATCCCCACCGTGATCAGCTCACCGATCGTCCGCGCGGTCGCCGCCCGCCCGTCGGCGTCGAGTTGCCCGCGCAACACCCGCCGCATCGCGGGTACGGCGATCCCCGACATCGCGTCGGCGATCATGGAGGTGTCCAATTCCGCACGCAGGTAACCGTTTTGGACCCCCTCGGCCAGATACGACGCCGTCGTGGCGGAGAGCTGGTCGGTGAGCTCGTCGATGGCCTCGGGCCGGGCCGCCGGCGCCTGCGACAGCAGGACCCGGACCAGGATCTGTTCGGTGGCCGCCATGTCCAGCAGACGATGTGCCACGGCGGTGATCTGCTCGCGGAACTGGGCGGCGGACCCGGCCGAGTCCGCGCGCACGGCAGGATCTTCCCGCATCGCCGCCAGCATGCGCCGGATCCCGTAGCCGATGATGCTGTCCATCAGGTCTTCCTTGCCGGTGAAGTACCGGTAGATCGTGCCCTGCCCGATACCGAGGTGCGCGGAGATGTCGGCGATGCGGGTGTTGGCGTAGCCGCGCTCGTCGAAGACCGCGCAGGCCCCCAGGGTTATCTCCTTGCGCCGCCGGTTGGTCAGGTCGTCGTCGGCGCTGCCCGCGCCGTTGGCGCTCGAGCGTGATTTCGCGGCGGTCATGGTGGCCATTCTAGGAGAGCCGGGTGCAGGAGTGACCATTCAGTCAGCGTAGGACTGAATGGTCAGTCAGCTCTTGTCGGATCCGCCTCGGCGTGTCTACCATTGCGGAATGACTATTCAGTCAGCTCACGTGAGCTCTCCCCGTAAGTCCTCTACCAGGTCGAATATCCGCCTGGCCGCCTACGGCGACCGCACCCGCCCCGGATCGGCGCTACACAAGATGCTCAGCGACGGCAGCGCCGTCTACGCCATCGTCCCCGCGTTCGTCTACGTGGTGCTGAGCGAGGCGGGCGGGAAGGGCGTCGACGACCACGACCGCGTCGCGAAGATCGCCAACCGCGATTCCGTCCGCATGGAGGATCTGCTCGTCCGCCTGATCGACAGCCTCGACCTGGTCATCGGATTGGCCTTCGCCGACGACGAGGAACGCGCGGCCATCGGACACGCGATCTGGGAACTGCACCGACACATCGAAGGCACCCTCGACGACGGCACCCCGTATCACGCCTGGAATCGGGAGCTGTGGTCCTGGACATGGGCGGGAATTCTCAAGCCCGTCATGGATTCCTACGAAGAACTACGCGGTCCGCTCGCCCCCGGATTTCTCCAGGACGCGTATGTCGGCTGGCTGCAGCTCGGTGACCTCATCGGCGTCAAGGGTCTACCCGAGGACTACGCCGAATTCCTCCGGTACTGGCGTGAACACTGGAAACCGGTCGCGCTCGACACCGGCGCGGGGCGGTTCATCATGTCCCAGGTCTACTCCCCCATCCTGCCCGGCGTGGCGCCCTGGCTGCCCGGACCGGTATGGAACACCCTGATGTGGCCGGCCCTGAATCTCCTGCGCACCAGCACCTTCATCGTCATGGATCCGGAGGTGCAGGAGCTGGTGGGGATGAAAGCCTCACGCGCACAACAACTCAGCATCCGCGCCCACCGCGCGGTCTGGAACGCGCTGCCCGCGCGGGTGACCGGGCAGTGGGCGGGAACCTATCTCAGGCTGCGCCTGCGCTACGGCAACACCAGCTGGAAGCGGCACTACTCGGCGGAATCCCTGGCCCGCTATCGCGACGGGGTGAAGGACGCGAAAACGCACGGCGACATCGCGCCCGACCGCCCGTCGAAGCGACACTGAATCGCCTAGGGCAGCCGATAGATCAGGGTGTAGGTGGCCGACGATCCGCCTGATTCGTAGCCGCCGGTTCCGGTGATACCGGCGAGATCCCCGGTTCCCGACCCGGGGACGATGCGCCAGTCGGCGCGCGATTCGCCGGTGGCCGCGAACGTCCCGTTCAGCTCCAGGACGAAACTGCCGGTGCGCCCGCCCAGGGTGCCGCGGGTGCGCTGGAGGCTGTGGAAGGTGCCTGACCCGTCGGGGCCGGCGAACATCAGGCCCTGCCAGTCGGCGTCGCCGTCGAGGTCGCCGCGATAGCGGTCGTAGCCCTTGGCGGTGGCGAGGGCGGGAGCGCCGGGGACGGGCGCGTACTCGGTCTGTTCCCAGGATTTCGATTCGATGGCGCCGGTGGCGGTGGTCGTTTCACTCATGGCTCGACGGTATGGCCGAGGGCCGAAGGTGGTCTTGAACAAACGCGAACGCGCGACAATGGCGGGTATGGATCCGACCGTTGACACGCCACCGCGCGGGCTGCTCGATCCCCGCGCCGGCGCCGGGGTGTATCGCGAGGCGCTGATACCGGCGGCGGGCGACCTCGCCGGCATCGTGGCGCATCACTGGGCGGTGCGCTGGGACCTGCGCGGCAGCGCGCCCTACGAGGTCGAGACACTGCCCGGTCCGGCGGTGGTCCTGGTGGTGGAGAGCGGGAAGTGCCGGGTGCACGGCGTGCTGCGCGGGCGGTTCAGCCACGCACTGACCGAGGCCGGGGACATCTTCGGAACCACGTTCCGCCCGGCCGGGTTCCGGCCGCTTCTGCACCGTCCGGTGTCCGGTCTGACCGACCGGGTCGTTCCCGGTACGGACGTTTTCGGCCCGGCCGCCGAGCGCCTGGCCGCGCGAATCGCGAGCACCGGCGACATCGACGAACGCCGGGTGATCGCCGAAACGTTCGTCCGCGACCATCTCACCGCCCCCACCCCCGCGCTCGACCTGGTGAACAGCCTGGTCGACGAGATCATGAACGACCGCGAATGCCTGCGCGTGGACGATCTCGTGGACCGGCACGGCCTGGGAAAACGCGTGCTGCAGAAGCTGTTTCGCGAACACGTCGGCGTCGGCCCGAAGTGGGTGATCCAGCGTTACCGCCTGCACGAGGCCGCCCAGCGCCTGGACGCGCGCGAGATCGAACTCGCGACCCTGGCGGCCGAACTCGGCTACGCCGATCAGGCGCACTTCACCCGCGACTTCAAGGCCGCCGTCGGTCGCTCCCCCGCCGACTACGGCCGCTGACGATCCGTACCTGCGCCGCACCGGACTCCAGTACGTTCGTGATCATGACCATGGAGACCGCGAGTCCGGCGACGGGATTGTCCGAGGTGCTGGCCCGGCGCCAGCTCACCACCGACGCGGCGCGACCCGAGGCCGTCGAGCGCAGGCATGCGGCCGGACGGCGCACCGCGCGCGAGAACGTCCACGATCTGGTCGACGCGGGCAGTTTCGTCGAGTACGGGCGTTTCGCCACCGCCGCGCAGGAGCGCGGTCGCGAGCTCGCGGACCTGGTGCTGCAGACTCCCGCCGACGGTCTGATCGGCGGCACCGCGAGCATCGACGGGCGCTCCTGCGCGGTGCTGTCCTACGACTACATGGTGATGGCCGGAACGCAGGGCATGCGTGGGCATCACAAGTCCGACCGGTTGATCGAAGTGGCGCAGCGGATGTCGCTGCCCGCGGTGTTCTTCACCGAGGGTGGTGGCGGCCGGCCCAACGACACCGATTACCCGGTGGTCTCGGCCCTGGATGTCGGGTCGTTCGCGCTGTGGGGTGCGCTGGACACGCCACGGATCGCGGTGGTCTCCGGCCGGTGTTTCGCCGGGAACGCGGTGCTCGCGGGGTGCGCCGATCTGCGGATCGCGACACCGGACGCGAATCTGGGCATGGCGGGTCCGGCGATGATCTCCGGTGGGGGCCTCGGTGATTACGCGCCCGAGGAGATCGGCCCGGTGTCGGACCAGTTCGCGAACGGTGTCCTGGACATCGTCGTCGCGGACGAGGCCGAAGCCGTCGAGATGGTGCGGCGGCTGCTGTCCTATCTCGAAAAGCCTGGTCCCGCCGGGCAATCGGCGCAGGACCCGCTGCTGCTGCGCGAGGCGCTGCCCGAGCACGATCGCACCGCCTTCGACGTGTGCCCGCTGGTGGAATCGCTGGCCGACGCCGACAGCGTCACCTGGTTGCGCGCGGGCTGGGCGGGCGAACTGGTCACCGCGCTGGCTCGGATCGACGGCATCCCGGTGGGCGTCATCGCCAATCAGTCCGTGACCCACGCGGGCGCGCTCACCGCGGATGCCTCGGTGAAGGCCGCCGATTTCCTCGAACTCTGCGAACGCTGGCGGCTGCCCGTCGTATCCCTGGTCGACACACCGGGTTTCATGGTCGGCCCCGACGCCGAACGCACCGGCCTGGTCCGGCACGCCTCCCGCCTGGTCACCGCCGGCGCGCGCCTGACGGTCCCGCTGGTCGGCGTTGTCCTGCGCCGCGGCTACGGCCTCGGAGCCCAGGCGATGCTCGGCGGCAGCACCCACCGCCCGCTGCTGACCGTGGCCTGGCCGACCGCGCACCTGGCGCCGATGGGCATCGAGGGCGCGGTCCGCCTGGCCCTGGCAAAACAGCTCGCCCAACTGCCCGAGGCCGACCGAGAACCGGTGGTGGCCCAGGCCACGGCCGCCTACCGCGACAACGTCAAGGCCCTGAACGCAGCCCGCGTCTTCGAGATCGACGACGTCATCGACCCCGCCGAGACCCGCCAGGTGGTCGCCGCGACCTTGCGTGCGGCAGTGTCCGAATACTGAGAACTCGGAACCTGTTCGCACTCGAGCGGTCTCGGCTCTCTTCGAGTGTCTCGGCGAAGATCCGAGTGGCCGTGCACCTGTGCGCCCACAGTCATATGCGCGCGATCCTGCACGGGCTCTCGGAGCGGCAGCGCACCGCCGTGGTACCGGGCGGTCGTGGTCCTACGCGCTGACCGGCGCAGTTGGGCCGGGCGCCGCGGCACCACTCGTCGTCCCTGTGCCTCGATTCCCGTCGGCTGCCGGGAGAGTGTGCGACGAATCGTGCACTGCCCACTCCGACATGGTGGTGAACCGCCATGTCAGTGCCGATAGTGCACGAATATGCCTGCCCGAGTGCCCCCCACTCGGTCCACCCACGCTACCGCTGTCGACGCTGGGAGTCATAGGTGAACACCCGGCCTCCCAACGTCACTCGCGCGCCATGTTGAATCGGCGTCGGGTGGCCCGGCATCGCGCGGAGCCAGTCCTGGCGGCCGGGTTGCTGGATGTGGGTGCCGTTCGCCGAGCCGCGGTCGACGACGACCACATCCCATTCGACCAACCGGATTTCGGCGTGTACGCGGGACATGCCCGCGGACGCGTCGGGGATGCGGACCGGCTGGGCGCCGCGGCGGACCTGGTCCGAGCGTTCGGGTTCGCGGCCGATCACCAGATCGGAGTCCAGGATGTAGAAGGTGCCGTTGTCCAGTAGCAGGAGGCCCAGGGGCGGGCGGATGCCTTCGCCGAGGACGCGGGTGGGCTGATCGAGGCGGGCGCCGCACTGTGAACACAGGTGTGCGCGTGGGTCGTTGAGATGTCTGCGGGCGCACAGGTAACCGCGCACGATCGGCTGCGCCCGCGGCGGCGTGATGCCGCGCGCTGGGATACCGCCCGAGTTGTACGGATCGCCACTGTGCGGGGTGCGGGTGCCGTCGTGGCCCGACCCCACCGGGCGGTCGCTGCCCGCACTCGGGGGTCCGTCGTGGCCAGGTGTGTTCACGCGGCCCGGCCCGCGGCGCTCATGCCCCGCGTCCGCCTCGGCGGGAAGGTCGCCGGTGTGCCCGGTCGCTGCGCCGGGACCGAGTGTCGACGAGCGATTCGGTTCGGCTCCCTTCTCGCCGTGAACAACTCCGGTTGGTGGGGAACCGGCATCACCCTGCTCGGCACCGCTGTCGATCCCGTCGGCGCCGCGTCCGGATCCCGGGTCGGCCGGCCCTGCACCGTGCTCGACGTCGTATCCGCGCTGTGCCCGGTCGCCGCGCCGCATGGACTCCGCACTGTCGTGGTCGGCGAGGGGTGTGCCGTCGCCGATGTGCGGTGCGGCTTCGTCCCCCGAATCCCGGTGAGCCGCCGCCGAGGGCAGTGTGCGCGGGCGCAGTTCTCGAGCGCCGGCGCCGCGCTGCGCCGCCACCTCCGCGCGCGCACCGAGCCACAGCATCGCGCCGTCACCGGGCATGAGTCCCGAGGACAGTGACCAGATCCCCGGTTCGGGGAGTTCGGTGCGGGGCGAGTCCCCGTCCACGAAGACCGCCGCCGCGTGCGCGGGGGCCGGGGTCACGACCCGGTCGATGGTGAAACCCGCATCCCGTCCGTGCAGCACCTCGAAGTGATCGGCGTCCTCCAGGATCGCCGTCACCCCGCCGTGCAGGAACACCGACAAGCCTCGGGTTCCCGGTGTCAGCACGCCGAACTCGACTCGATCCTCGTCCGCGCGACCCATCAGCCACTTCGAGACCAGCCGCGCGAAAGTTCTTCCGGTGCGCCGGGTTTCCCGCGAAGCCGCCTCCTGGACGAGTTCGGCCAGGGTGTCCAGCACCGTCACCGCCTCCGAGTCGGCGGTCACCGGTTCGTCCGCGCGGTGCGCGACCACGATGATCACCCCGTCGATACACGCGACCAGGTGCCCACCGGGCACCACTTCCACCCGTCCCTTCACCGGATCGAGCCTCCGCGAAAACGACGGCGCGGCAGCTCGACTCGCGGCGGCAGCGGCCGCGATGAAGGCATCGGTCTCGAACCGTCCACCGGCAGCCACATGCGAAGACCCTCGTTCACGATGGTCACCGGCCCGAACACTGTGGGCCGGTCCTTCTCCCATCGGGATTGCCGAAGCGGGTGATACAGCGCATTCCACACTACGCCGACCGTGCACTCCCCCGCCGGTTCATCGGTCCACACGTCGGTTTCGACCGACCTGCCGGTGACAGCTCCCCGCATTCGGCGGATGCTACCGGTCACGACTCACGCATCGACGCCCGGCAACACATTGTGCGACAGGCGATCCGCCGACGCGCACGCGCGTTCGCGCGAAGCTGCCACGAGAGCACCGGTCCGGCACGTACCATCCGGTGCGTGGCTGATGCGAAACGCCCCGCCGTACTGCGGGTTCTCGTCTACAGCAGTGATGCCGACACCAGGAGCCAGGTCATGCTGGCCCTGGGTAGAAGGCCGTATCCAGACCTTCCACCGCTCGAGTATCTCGAGGTGGCGACGGGTCCGATCGTGATCGAGCGCCTGGATGCGCACGAGCATGATCTGCTCATCCTCGATGGCGAGGCTGCCCCGACCGGTGGTCTCGGGCTGGCCAAACAGCTCAAGGACGAAATCGCGGATTGCCCGCCGATTCTCGTGCTGACCGGGCGTCCCGATGATGCCTGGCTTGCCAATTGGTCGCGCGCGGACGCCGCGGTCTCACACCCCATCGACCCCATCCGTCTCACCGACGCCGTGCTCGGGGTAATCCGCAGCCGCCCTGCGGCTTAGTCTTCCATCTCCCCGTCACCAGGGGATATCTCTGTCACGTGACGTCCGCGATTCCGTCGAATCGGTCATGAAAGACCGTTCCGAATGCGATCAAAAGCGGTCGCGAAACGTCATGTATGTTCTCGTGTGAGTTGTAGGCTGTGCCGTAGCTCACATGAGCGCGGGCGTCGGTATCAAAGCAGCCGCGTCAGTCCCCGAAGTCCGTGCCGTCGACGAGCGGCGCCCCGATGCGACTGGCACGGCCGCCGATGCTGTCCGCCCGCCTCGGCAGCTGCCGTCCACACGCGTCCAGTCCGCAGGAGGGGTAGTTCTGTTGTGAATATCGAAGTGCCGACGCTCGTGCTCGGTGCGGTAGCCGCCGCGTTCGCAGTGTTCTCCGTTCTCTTGGCTTCGCTCGTCGGGCCCAAGCGCTACAACCGCGCCAAGCTCGAACCCTACGAATGCGGTATCGAAGCGACCCCGCACGCGATCGGTGGCGGGCCGGGAAACACAGGGGGGCAACGCTTCCCGGTGAAGTACTACCTCACCGCGATGCTGTTCATCATCTTCGACATCGAAATCGTGTTCCTCTACCCGTGGGCGGTCCACTTCGACTCGCTCGGGCTGTTCGGGCTGGCCGCGATGGCGCTGTTCATCTTCAACGTCTCGGTGGCGTACGCCTACGAGTGGAGGCGAGGCGGGCTCAGCTGGGATTGAGCGGCGTCAGGGGGATTCCAACTACACCCCGCGCACGCGGGGTGGTTCCGATCCAGGAGATGTAGTCCGACATGGGTCTCGAGGAAAAACTGCCCAGCGGTTTTCTGCTGAGCACGGTGGAAGATATGGCCGGCTATCTGCGCAAGAGTTCGCTCTGGCCGGCGACGTTCGGCCTGGCATGCTGCGCGATCGAAATGATGGCCACCGGCGGCGGGCGATTCGATATCGCCCGCTTCGGCATGGAGGCGTTTCGCGCGTCCCCGCGCCAGGCCGATCTCATGATCGTCGCGGGCCGGGTGAGTCAGAAGATGGCCCCGGTCCTGCGTCAGGTCTACGACCAGATGACCGAACCGAAATGGGTGCTGGCCATGGGTGTGTGCGCATCCTCGGGCGGCATGTTCAACAACTATGCCGTCGTGCAGGGCGTGGATCACGTCGTGCCGGTGGACATCTACCTGCCCGGCTGCCCGCCGCGCCCGGAGATGCTGTTGAACGCGATCCTGAAGCTGCACGAGAAGATTCAGGAATCCCCGCTCGGCGTCAATCGCGAGGAAGCGATCCGCGCCGCGGAAGCCGCCGCCCTCGGCAGCCCCACCACCATTCAGATGAAGGGGCTGCTGCGATGACCTTCGATTCGACGTCGAATACCGAGAGCCCGCCGGAGGAAAGCGCGATCAAGGCGCAGGGTGCGAGCGAATCCGACTCCCCCGCAACCGAACCCGCGCAGGCCCCGCCCGACGAGGTGATCGGTGTGCGGCAGGGCATGTTCGGTGTGTCCGGCACCGGCGACACCTCAGGCTACGGCCGGCTGGTGCGCACGGTCGCGCTGCCCGGCGGTAGCGCGCCCCCGTACGGCGGCTACTTCGACGACCTGGTCGCGGCGCTGCGCCGCGCGCTCGAGGGCACCGCGTCGCGGTTCGAGGACGCCATCGAGAAGATCGTGGTGTTCCGGGGCGAGTTGACCCTGCACGTGCGGCGTGAGCACCTGCCGGTGGTCGCGCTGACCCTGCGCAACGACGCGGCGCTGCGGTTCGAACTGTGCCTGGGCGTGAACGGCGCGCACTTCCCGGAGGAGACGGGCCGGGAGTTGCACGCGGTGTATCACCTGAACTCCATCACGCACAATCGCCGTGTGCGCCTGGAGATCTCGATTCCGGACGCCGATCCGCACCTGCCCTCGCTCTACTCGGTGT
This sequence comes from Nocardia sp. NPDC005978, assembly GCF_040614455.1. NCBI lineage: Bacteria > Bacillati > Actinomycetota > Actinomycetes > Mycobacteriales > Nocardiaceae > Nocardia > Nocardia sp. NPDC005978. The sequence goes on along the minus strand of NZ_JBEXUS010000024.1, from coordinate 78,159 downwards.
ATCCCACCACGGACTGGCACGAGCGCGAGACCTATGACTTCTTCGGCATCCTCTTCGACGGTCATCCCTCGCTGACCCGTATCTCGATGCCCGACGACTGGCGCGGACACCCCCAGCGCAAGGACTACCCGCTCGGCGGGATCCCGGTCGAGTACAAGGGTGCGCGTATCCCGCCGCCCGACGAGCGGAGGACGTACAGCTAATGAACGACACCGACATTCAGTCCCGGCCGGACACCGCGGATCGGCCCGAACGCTCGATCACGCTGGTGGGCAACGACTGGGACGAGATCCGCCAATCCCTCGATGGAGCGGCCGAAGAACGCATCGTCGTGAACATGGGACCGCAGCACCCCTCCACACACGGGGTGCTACGGCTCATTCTGGAGATCGAGGGCGAGACTGTCACCGAGGCCCGGTGCGGAATCGGCTACCTGCACACCGGAATCGAGAAGAACCTCGAGTACCGGAGCTGGGTGCAGGGCGTCACCTTCGTGACCCGCATGGACTACCTGTCCCCCTTCTTCAACGAGACGGCGTACTGCCTCGGCGTCGAGAAACTGCTGGGCATCACCGACGATGTGCCCGAGCGCGCCAGCGTCATTCGCGTCATGCTCATGGAACTCAACCGCATCTCCTCGCACCTGGTGGCCCTGGCCACCGGCGGCATGGAGCTGGGCGCGCTCACGCCCATGCTGTTCGGGTTCCGCGAGCGTGAACTGATCCTGGACGTGTTCGAGAACATCACCGGCCTGCGCATGAATCACGCCTACATCCGGCCCGGCGGCGTCTCCCAGGACCTGCCCGAGGACGGCGTGCAGAAGGTCCGTGAGCTGCTGGAGCTGCTGCCCAAGCGCCTGCGCGATCTCGAACTGCTGCTCAACGAGAACCCGATCTGGAAGGCCCGCACCCGCAACGTCGGCTACCTGGATCTGACCGGCTGCATGGCCCTGGGCATCACCGGCCCGGTGCTGCGCTCGACCGGACTGCCGCACGATCTGCGCAAGGCCCAGCCGTACTGCGGCTACGAGAACTACGAATTCGACGTCATGGTCGACACGGGCTGCGACTGCTACGGCCGCTACCTCATTCGCGTGAACGAGATGCGCGAGTCGCTCAAGATCGTCGAGCAGTGCCTGGACAAGCTGCGCCCGGGTCCGATCATGGTCTCGGACAAGAAGATAGCCTGGCCCGCGGACCTGGAACTGGGTCCCGACGGCCTCGGCAATTCGCCCAAGCACATCTCCAAGATCATGGGCGAGTCCATGGAGTCGCTGATCCACCACTTCAAGCTGGTGACCGAGGGCCTGCGCGTGCCGCCGGGCCAGGTGTACACGGCGGTGGAATCCCCACGCGGCGAGCTGGGCGTGCACATGGTGAGCGACGGCGGCACCCGCCCCTACCGGGTCCACTTCCGCGATCCCTCGTTCACGAATCTGCAAGCGGTGGCGGCGATGTGCGAGGGCGGCATGGTCGCCGACGTCATCGCCGCGGTGGCCAGTATCGATCCGGTGATGGGTGGCGTTGACCGATGACAGAGATCCTGCTCAACCTGACCGCACGGCCGATCCCGTATCCGCAGCCGGTGCACGACCGGCTCGAGGTCGACGCCCGGGAGATCATCGCCCGGTACCCGCAGTCGCGCTCCGCGTTGCTGCCGCTGCTGCACCTGGTGCAGTCGGTGGAGGGGTACGTCTCGGGCACCGGCATCGAATTCTGTGCCGAGCAGCTGGGATTGACCGACGCCGAGGTGACCGCGGTCGCCACCTTCTACTCCATGTACCGGCGCACGCGCACCGGTGACTACCACGTCGGCGTGTGCACCAACACGCTGTGCGCGGTCATGGGCGGCGACGAGATCCTCGCCGACCTGAAACAGCACCTGGGCATCAAGCACGGGGAGACCACGCCCGACGGCGCGGTCACCCTCGAGCACATCGAGTGCAACGCCGCCTGCGACTTCGCGCCGGTGATCATGGTCAATTGGGAGTTCTTCGACAATCAGACTCCCGAATCGGCTCGGGCACTGGTGGATTCGCTGCGTAAGGGCGACCAGGTGACGGCCTCGCGCAGCGGCATTCCGCTGTGCACCTTCCGCGAGACCGCGCGCATCCTGGCCGGCTATCCCGACACCCGCCCCGGCGCGACCGACGGCGTCGCGGGCCCGGCCACCCTGGCCGGACTGCACGCCGCCGAGAAGGAACAGGGAGGTACCAAGTGACGACGCTGACCCCCGTTCTCTCCAAGCACTGGGCCGAGCCCGACTCCTGGGATCTGGACGCCTACCGCACGCAGGGCGGCTACCGAGCCCTGCCCAAGGCGCTGCGCATGCAGCCCGACGAGGTCATCGCCACCGTCAAGGACTCCGGTCTGCGCGGTCGCGGCGGCGCGGGCTTCCCCACCGGCATGAAGTGGGGCTTCATCCCGCAGGGCCCCGGTCCGGACGGCGTCACCAAACCGCACTACCTGGTGGTCAACGCCGACGAGTCGGAACCGGGTACCTGCAAGGACATTCCGCTCATGCTGGCGACCCCGCACACCCTGGTCGAGGGTGTCGTCATCGCCTCCTACGCCATCCGGGCCTCGCACGCGTTCATCTACGTGCGCGGTGAAGTGGTGCCGGTGCTGCGCCGGTTGCAGGCCGCGGTCGAACAGGCTTACGCCGCGGGTTATCTGGGCCGCAACATCCAGGGTTCGGGCTACGACCTGGAGGTCGTGGTGCACGCCGGGGCGGGCGCCTACATCTGCGGTGAGGAGACCGCGCTGCTGGATTCGCTCGAGGGCCGCCGCGGTCAGCCGCGGCTGCGGCCCCCGTTCCCCGCGGTCGCGGGCCTGTATGCCTGTCCGACCGTGGTCAACAACGTGGAATCCATCGCCTCGGTCCCGGCCATCATCGCCAACGGCGTGGATTGGTTCCGGTCGTTCGGCAGCGAGAAATCCCCCGGCTTCACGCTGTATTCGCTCTCGGGTCACGTGACACAACCCGGGCAGTACGAAGCTCCCCTGGGAATCACGCTGCGGCAGTTGCTGGTTCACGCCGGCGGCGTTCGCGCCGGGCACACGCTGAAGTTCTGGACCCCCGGCGGCTCCTCGACCCCGCTGTTCACCGAGGAGCACCTCGACGTCCCCCTCGACTACGAGGGCGTGATGGCCGCGGGCTCCATGCTCGGCACCAAGGCCCTGCAGATCTTCGACGAGACCACCTGCGTGGTGCGGGCGGTGCTGCGCTGGACCGAGTTCTACGCCCACGAGTCCTGCGGCAAGTGCACCCCCTGTCGCGAGGGCACGTACTGGCTGGTTCAGCTGCTGCAACGGCTCGAGAACGGGCAGGGCCACGAGACCGACCTCGACAAGCTCATGGACATCGCCGACAACATCAACGGCAAGTCCTTCTGCGCCCTCGGGGACGGCGCCGCCAGCCCGATCTTCTCCTCCCTGAAGTACTTCCGCGACGAGTACGCCGAACACATCCGCCTCGGCGCCTGCCCTCTGGACCCGGCCAAGACCACCGTCTGGGCTGAAGGAGTGGAATGACCGCGATAGCCAACACCAGCGCCAGCGGTGTGACACCCACCGACATGGTGAGCGTAACCATCGACGGCACAGTGGTTTCCGTGCCCGCGGGCACGCTGGTGATCCGCGCCGCCGAACTCATCGGCGTGCAGATTCCGCGTTTCTGCGACCATCCGCTGCTCGACCCGGTCGGCGCCTGCCGCCAGTGCCTGGTCGACGTGGAGGGCCAGCGCAAGCCGGTGGCCTCCTGCACCCAGACCGTGGCCGAGGGCATGGTGATCCACACCCAGGTCTCCTCCCCCGTGGCCGCCAAGGCGCAGGAGGGCGTGATGGAGCTGCTGCTCATCAATCACCCCCTGGACTGCCCGGTGTGCGACAAGGGCGGCGAATGCCCGCTGCAGAACCAGGCCATGTCCACCGGACGCGCCGAATCCCGGTTCGACGGGGTCAAACGCACCTATCCCAAGCCGATTCCGCTGTCCTCGGCCATCCTGCTGGACCGTGAGCGCTGCGTGCTGTGCGCGCGCTGCACGCGGTTCTCCCAGCAGGTGGCCGGCGACCCGTTCATCGAGCTCATGGATCGCGGTGCGCTGCAACAGGTGGGCATCGCCGCCGGGGAGCCGATGGACTCCTATTTCTCCGGCAACACCGTGCAGATCTGCCCGGTCGGCGCGCTGACCGGCAGCACCTACCGGTTCCGGGCCCGGCCCTTCGATCTGGTGTCCAGCCCGGCGGTGTGCGAGCACTGCGCCTCGGGTTGCGCCCAGCGCACCGATCACCGGCGCGGCAAGGTCATGCGCCGCCTGGCCGGTGACGATCCGCAGGTCAACGAGGAATGGAACTGCGACAAGGGCCGATTCGCCTTCCAGTACGCCACCGAGCCGGACCGGCTCACCACCCCGCTGGTGCGCACCTGGGACGGCACGCTGCAGCCCGCGTCGTGGTCCGAGGCGATCGCGCACGCCGCGCGCGGACTGGCCGCGGCCCGCGGCAACGCCGGTGTGCTGGTGGGCGGGCGCGTCACCCTCGAGGACGCCTACGCCTACTCCAAGTTCGCCCGCGTCGGCCTGAACACCAACGATATCGACTTCCGCGCCCGGGAACACTCCGCGGAGGAGGCCGACTTCCTCGCGGCCCGCATTGCGGGACAGGGCATCACGGTCGATTACGCGGCGCTCGAGCGCGCCCCGATCGTGCTCATGGCCGGGTTCGAGGCCGAAGAGGAATCGCCGATGGTGTACCTGCGCCTGCGCAAGGCGGCGCGCAAGTTCCGCACCGAGATCATTTCCATCGCGCCGTATCTCACGCGCGGTCTGCAACGCATGTCCGGCACCCTGCTCCCGGCCGCGCCGGGCGCGGAATCGCATCTGCTGGAAGCGATTCGGACCGGCACGTCGGACACCTACAAGGTCGCGCCGGGCCTGCTGCACCACATCGGGACCCTGTTGCGCGCGGAGGGCGCGCTGATCCTGGTCGGTGAGCGGCTCGGCGGCATCCCCGGCGGCCTGTCCGCCGCGGCCCGCCTGGCCGACGAGACCGGGGCCACCCTGGCCTGGATTCCCCGCCGGGCCGGCGAACGCGGCGCGCTCGAGGCGGGCGCACTGCCCGTCGTGCTGCCAGGCGGCCGGCCGGTGGCCGATCCCGTTGCGCGCCAGCAGGTTCGCGACGCCTGGGGCGTGCAGAACCTGCCGACGGAACCGGGCCGGGACACCGCCGCCATCCTGGCGTCCGCGCCGACGCTGGGCGCTCTGCTCATCGGCGGCGTGGAGGTCGGCGACATGCCCGATCCGCACGCCGCGCTCACCGCCATCGACGCCGCGAGCTTCGTGGTCAGCCTCGAGCTGCGGCGCAGCGATATCAGCGATCGCGCCGACGTGGTGTTCCCGGTGGCCTCGGCCATGGAGAAGGCGGGCACCTTCCTCACCTGGGAGGGCCGGCACCGCCAATTCGACGCCGCGCTGCGCGACGCCACCGTGCGCCGCGAGGCCATGCCGATGCCCGAGCACCGGGTGCTGGACGCGATCGCCCAGGAGATGAACGTGCGCCTGGGCCTGCCCGATGTGGCAAGCGCCCGTGCCGAATTGGCCGATCTGGGCGCCTGGGACGGCCCCGCTCCGGCCACCCCCGCCGATCCACCGCAGCCGCCGACGCTGGCGGCCTCGGGCACCGCGGTGCTGGCGTCCTGGCGCATGCTGGTCGACCGCGGCCGCCTGCAGGACGGCGAACCGAATCTGGCCGGCACCGCCCGGCCGCCGGTGGTGCGGCTGTCGCAGGCCACCGCCGCCGAAATCGGCGCCACCACCGGCGATCCGGTCACCGTGAACAACGATCACGGCCACATCACCCTGCCCCTGGTCATCACCGAGATGCCGGACCGGGTCGTCTGGCTGCCCATGAATTCATCCGGCGCCGACGTGCTGGTGCAACTCGGCACCACACCCGGTCACCTGGTGCGTATCCGAAGGGAGGACCACCGTGAGTGAGCTCGTGTCGACCGGGGCGTTCGCGGGTCACTACCTGCTCGCCCAGGCCGCCGGAACCGAACCCGATCCGCTGGGCGTGTTCGGCCGCGACCCGTGGTGGCTGATCCTGCTCAAGTCGGTCGGCATCTTCGTGTTCCTGCTGCTGATCCCCATGCTGGCGGTCTACGCCGAGCGCAAGATCGTGGCGTTCATGCAGATGCGCGTCGGCCCGAACCGGGTCGGCCCGCGCGGCAGCCTGCAGTCCATCGCCGACGGCGTGAAGATGCTCCTCAAAGAGGACATCATCCCGGCCATCGTGGACAAGCCCATCTTCATTCTGGCGCCGATCATTTCGCTGATCCCGGCGGTCATGGCGTTCGCGGTGATCCCGTTCGGCCCGGAGGTGTCGATCTTCGGCGAGCGCACCCCGCTGCAGCTGACCGATATGCCGGTGGGCGTGCTGTACGTGCTGGCCATGGCCTCGGTCGGCGTGTACGGCATCGTGCTCGCGGGCTGGGCGTCGGGCTCGACGTACCCGCTGCTGGGCGGGCTGCGCTCCACCGCGCAGGTCATCTCCTACGAGATCGCCATGGCGCTGTGCTTCGCGGCGGTGTTCCTGCTCTCGGGCACCATGGCCACCTCGGGCATCGTGGAGGCCCAGTACGGCACCTGGTACGTCTTCCTGCTGCTGCCCTCGTTCCTGATCTACGCGGTGTCCATGGTCGGTGAGACCAACCGCGCGCCCTTCGACCTCCCCGAGGCCGAGGGCGAGCTGGTCGGCGGCTTCCACACCGAGTACTCCTCGCTCAAGTTCGCCATGTTCATGATGGCCGAGTACATCAACATGGCAACGGTTTCCGCGCTGGCCACCACGCTGTTCTTCGGCGGCTGGCACGCACCGTTCCCGATCAGCCTGTGGGCGGGCGCGAACTCGGGCTGGTGGCCCATGCTGTGGTTCACGGCCAAGGTGTGGACCTTCCTGTTCGTGTTCATCTGGCTGCGCGGCACGCTCCCGCGCCTGCGCTACGACCAGTTCATGAATCTCGGCTGGAAGCTGCTGATTCCGGTGTCGCTGGCCTGGGTGATGTTCGTCGCCACGCTGCGCGCACTCGAGAACGAGGGCATCCGGGTCCAGACCCCGGGCATGATCATCGGCGGCCTGCTGATCGCGGGTCTGCTGATCGGCCTGGTGCTCAGGGCCGGGCACGCGGGCGACGACCGGACCAACGCGGCCCCCGATCCCGAATCCACCAGCCAGTACTCGGATTTCCCGGTGCCGCCCATGCCCGCCGCGGCCGGCAAGACGGGGCCGAAACCTGGTCTGCTGGAACCGCTCGGCGGCTTCTACGTCACCGCGGCGACCATGTTCAAGAAGCCCAACACCGAGCTCTACCCGGAGGTCAAGACACCGACCCAGCCGCGCTATCACGGCCGGCACCAGCTCAATCGGCATCCGGACGGGCTCGAGAAATGCATCGGCTGCGAGCTGTGCGCGTGGGCCTGCCCGGCCGACGCCATCTTCGTCGAGGGCGCGGACAACACCGAGGAAGAGCGCTTCTCCCCCGGTGAGCGCTACGGCCGCGTCTACCAGATCAACTACCTGCGCTGCATCGGCTGCGGCCTGTGCATCGAGGCGTGTCCGACGCGGGCGCTGACCATGACCAACGAATACGAACTGGCCGACGACAATCGCGTCGATCTCATCCTGGAGAAGCGGGACCTGCTCGCGCCGATGCAGCCGGGCATGGTGGCCGCGCCGCACGAGATGTACCCCGGCGCGGACGAGGGTTCGTACTACCGCGGCGAGGTTCCCGGCGCGCCGAGCGAGCTGGCCGCAGCGGAGGGGAAGAAGTGATGAACATCCTCAATGCCGCACCGGCGCAAGAAGTCATGACGCACACCGGTACCGGGGAAGCCGTGCAGTTCTGGATTCTGTCGGTGGTGGCCGTGGCGGGCGCGCTCGGCATGGTGTGCGCCCGCAAGGCCGTGCACTCCGCGCTGTGCCTGGCCGCCACCATGATCACGCTCTCGGCCTTCTACATCGCCCAGAGCGCGCTGTTCCTGGGCGTGGTGCAGATCGTGGTCTACACCGGCGCGGTCATGATGCTGTTCCTGTTCGTGCTCATGCTGGTCGGCGTGGACTCCGCGGAGTCGCTGCGCGAAACCCTGCGCGGGCAGCGCATCGCGGTGATCGTGGTCGGCGTCGGCTTCGGCATGCTCATGATCGCGGGCATCGCGCGCGGGATGAACGCCCCCGACGTGGCGGCGACCGGTCCGGGGCTGGGCGGCAACGACACCGTCGCCGCGCTGGCCGAACTCATCTTCCTGAAGTACATCTGGGCGTTCGAGCTGACCGGCGCGCTGCTGATCACCGCGACCATCGGCGCCATGGTGCTCGCGCACCGCGAGCGCTTCGGGCCGCGTCAGGATCAGCGGGAGATGTCCAAACAGCGGTTCCGGGACGGCAAGCGGGTCACCCCGTTGCCCACGCCCGGCGTGTACGCCCGCCACAACGCGGTCGACGCCCCCGCGCGCCTGCCGGACGGCTCCTTCGAGGAACTCTCGGTCAGCAGCATCCTGCGGCACCGCCGCAACCGCGCGCACGAGGAAGCCGTGGTGCGCACCGTCGGCACCGGCGCGGAAGACAACGGCGGCAACGGGAATGGCAAGGACAGCGACGACTCCGGATCTGACACGGAAGGCTTGCGGTGAACCCGGACAACTATCTCTACCTCTCCGCCCTGCTCTTCACCATCGGCGCGGCCGGGGTGCTGGTGCGGCGCAACGCGATCGTGGTGTTCATGTGCGTGGAGCTGATGCTCAACGCGGTGAACCTCGCGTTCGTCACCTTCGCGCGCCTGCACAACAATCTGGACGGTCAGGTCTTCGCCTTCTTCACCATGGTGGTGGCCGCCGCCGAGGTCGTGGTCGGCCTCGCGATCATCATGACCATCTTCCGCGCCCGTCGCTCGACCTCGGTCGACGACGCCAACCTGCTCCGATACTGACATGGATACCGCACAGTTGATGCTGTGGCTGCTGCCGGCGCTGCCCCTGAGCGGCGCCGTGATGCTGTTGCTGCTCGGGCGATTCAGTGACAGGTGGGGGCACCTGCTCGGGACGGGGCTCGCGCTGAGCTCGTTCGGGGTGGCCGCGTGGGCCTTCTGGGAGATGCTCGGTCGCGCGAACGACGAACGGGCCGTTCGGCATACGCTGTTCAGCTGGGTTCCGGTCAACGGGCTGCACGTGGACTTCGCGCTCGGGCTCGATCAGCTCTCGATGTGCTTCGCGCTGCTGATCACCGGCGTCGGGTCGCTCATTCACATCTACTCCGTCGGCTACATGTCGCACGATCCCGGGCGGCGGCGCTTCTTCGCCTACCTGAACCTGTTCCTGGCGGCCATGCTGGTGCTGGTCCTGGCGGACAACTACCTGGTGCTGTACCTGGGCTGGGAGGGTGTGGGCCTGGCGTCCTACCTGCTGATCGGCTTCTGGTACGAAAAGCCTTCCGCCGCGGCGGCGGCCAAGAAGGCGTTCATCGTGAACCGGGTCGGCGACATGGGCCTGGCCATCGCGCTCATGATCATGTTCGCGACCTTCGGGACGGTGGACTACCGCGGGGTGTTCGGGGCCGCCGACCAGGCGAGCTCCGCGGCGCTCACCGGCATCGGGCTGATGCTGCTGCTGGGCGCGTGCGGCAAGTCCGCGCAGGTCCCGCTGCAGGCGTGGCTCGGGGACGCGATGGAGGGCCCGACCCCGGTGTCGGCGCTCATCCACGCGGCCACCATGGTCACCGCGGGCGTGTACCTGATCGCGCGCTCGAACCCCATCTTCGATCTCGCCCCGGGCGCGCAGGCCGCGGTCATGGCCGTCGGCGCGGTGACGCTGCTGTACGGCGCGATCATCGGCTGCGCCAAGGACGACATCAAGAAGGCCCTGGCCGCCTCGACCATGAGCCAGATCGGCTACATGATGCTGGCGGTGGGCCTGGGTCCGGTCGGCTACGCCGCGGCCATCATGCACCTGCTCACGCACGGCTTCTTCAAGGCCGGGCTCTTCCTGGGCGCGGGCTCGGTCATGCACGCGATGAACGACGAAACCGATATGCGACGGTACGGCGGCCTGCGCAAGCTGCTGCCGATCACCTACGTGACATTCGGACTCGGCTACCTGGCCATCCTGGGCATACCGCCCTTCGCCGGATTCTTCTCCAAGGACCGGATCATCGAGGCGGCCTTCGCGCACGGCGGTTTCGGCGGCATCATCACCGGCATCGCCGCCCTGGCCGGCGCGGGCATCACCGCCTTCTACATGACCCGAGTCATGCTGCTCACCTTCTTCGGTGAGAAGCGCTGGAAAGAAGGCACGCACCCGCACGAGTCGCCCGCCTCCATGACCGGCCCCATGATTCTGCTGGCCTTCGGCTCGGTGTTCTCCGGCGCGCTGCTGGCTTACGGTTCGGCCCTGCAGAATTGGCTCGAACCGGTGGTCGGCGCGCATCACGGCGAACCGATCATCCCGGTGTGGGCGATCACGCTGTTCGCCCTCGCGGTCGTCGCGGCCGGCGTGTGGGTGGCCTACGACCAGTACGCCAATCATCCGATTCCCGAGGTCGCACCCGCCGGCTCCCGGCTCACCGTGGCCGCGCGCCGCGACCTGTACGGCGACGTCTTCAACGAGGCCGCGTTCATGCGGCCCGGACAGCACGTGACCCGATCGCTGGTGTTCGTCGACAATCGCGGCATCGACGGTCTGGTGAACACCACCGCGGCCGTCATCGGCGGACTGTCGGGCCGAATCCGGCGCGTGCAAACCGGTTTCGTGCGCTCGTACGCCCTGTCCATGTTCACCGGCGCGGCACTGGTGGCCGCCGCCCTGCTGGCGGTGAGGTTGTTTTGAGTGACTTTCCCTGGCTGACGACGCTGTGGGCGGTTCCGGCCATCGGAGCCGTGCTGGTGCTGCTGTTCCCGGCCGGGTGGCGCAACGCCGCCCGGATCTTCGCGCTCGTGGTCTCCCTGGCCACGCTCGGTGTCGGCATGTGGCTGGCCTGGATGTTCCAGCCCGGCGGCGATCACTTCCAGTTCGTCGAATCCCACGAATGGATCCCGGCTTTCGGCGCGGGGTACACCCTGGGCCTGGACGGCATCGCCATGGTTCTGGTGCTGCTGACCGCCGGGCTGGTCCCCCTGCTGCTGCTCGCGGGCTGGCAGGACGACCGCGAGGTGGGCACCGGGCCGCGGGTGGCGCACTACTACGTGGCGCTCACCCTGGTGGTCGAAGCCATGGTTCTGCTGTCGTTCACCGCGCTCGACATTCTGATGTTCTACGTGTTCTTCGAGGTCATGCTCATCCCGATGTACTTCCTCATCGGCGGCTTCGGACCCAGGACCGCCGACGCGGCCATGCGCGCCCAGCGCTCGCGGGCGGCGGTGAAGTTCCTGCTGTACAACCTGTTCGGCGGACTGATCATGCTGGCCGCGGTCATCGGGCTGTACGTGCTGACCGCGCGGGAGCAGCTCGGCGCGAACGGCGGCGGCACCTTCGATTTCCGAATCGTGATGGAGGCGGCCAACTCCGGGCAGCTCGGCGCCGGGCCGGTGGTGCTCAACGCGCTGTTCCTGGGCTTCATGTTCGCGTTCGCGGTCAAAGCGCCGCTGTGGCCGCTGCACACCTGGCTGCCCGATGCCGCTGTCGCCGCGACCCCGGCCAGCGCGGTGCTCATGATGGCGATCGTGGACAAGGTCGGCACGTTCGGCATGCTGCGCTACTGCCTGCTGCTGTTCCCCGACGCCACCGCCACGTACGCGCCCTTCATCTGCGTGCTCGCGGTCATCGGCATCATCTACGGCGCACTGCTGGCGATCGGGCAGACCGATGTCATGCGCCTGATCGCCTACACCTCGATCTCGCACTTCGGCTTCATCATCCTGGGCATCTTCGCCCTCACCACGCAGGGCAGCACCGGGGCCACGCTGTACATGGTCAATCACGGCATCTCCACCGCCGCGCTGTTCCTGATCGCCGGTTTCCTGGTCTCACGCCGGGGCACCCGGCTCATCGCCGAATACGGCGGGGTACAGAAGGTCGCGCCGATTCTGGCGGGCACGTTCTTCATCTCCGGTCTGGCCACGCTCTCGCTGCCGGGGCTGGCGCCCTTCATCAGCGAATTCCTGGTACTGATGGGCACTTTCACGCGCTACCCGGTGGCGGCGATCTTCGCGGCCTCGGCGTTGGTGCTGGCCGCGCTGTACATCCTGTGGATGTACCAGCGCATGATGACCGGGCCGGTGAAGCCGGGCAACGAGCGGCTCTACGATCTGCTGCCGCGCGAAATGATGGTCGTGGTGCCGCTGCTCGCGGCCCTGCTGTTCCTCGGGGTGTATCCGAAACCGGTGCTGGACACCATCGATCCCGCCGTGACCCGCACCCTCACCACCATCGGACAGCACGATCCGGTTCCGGCGGTCACGCCGGAGGCGTCCCCGACAGGAGGGAACAAGTGAGCGGCACACCCCTGATGCTGGCCGCGGTGGCGCAATCGCCACTGGCGGCGGCGCTGCCCGCGCCGAGTATCGAATACCGGCTTCTCGCACCGATGCTCATCGTGTTCGGTGTCGCGGTCGTCAGCGTGCTGGTGGAAGCGTTCGCGCCCAGGCGATCCCGCTACCTGATCCAGTTGATCCTGGGACTCGGCGGGATGGGCGTGGCGCTGGGCGCGGTCATCGGACTGCGGGGCTCCCGGGCGACGGCGGCGGTGGGCGCGGTCGCCGTCGACGGGGTGACGCTGTTCCTGCAGGGCGCCATCCTGGTCGTTTCCATCCTCGGCCTGCTCTTCATCGCCGAGCGGCGGGCCGACCGGGTGCCGATGTACCGGGAGGGCCCGGGCACCTGGAGTCTGACCGCTGCGCGCGGGGTGGACGCCTTCACCCCGCAGGCCGCGTCGATGCCGGGCAGCTCGGACGAGATCGCGGCGATGCGCGCGGGCATCTCGACCACCGAGGTCTTCCCGCTCACGCTGTTCGCGGTCGCCGGGCTGCTGTTGTTCCCGGCCTCGAACGACCTGCTCACCATGTTCATCGCGCTCGAGGTGCTGTCGCTGCCGCTGTACCTGCTGTGCGGGCTGGCGCGGCGGCGGCGGTTGCTGTCGCAGGAAGCGGCGCTGAAGTACTTCCTGCTCGGGGCGTTCTCCTCCGCGTTCTTCCTGTACGGCATGGCGCTGCTGTACGGCTACGCCGGGACCGTGCGGTTCTCCGGCATCGCCGAGGCGGTCACCCGGGACACGGGCAGGTCGCACACGCTGGCGGTGCTGGGCGTGGCGATGCTCGCGGTCGGCCTGCTCTTCAAGATCGGTGCGGTGCCGTTCCAGTCCTGGGTGCCCGATGTGTACCAGGGTGCGCCGACGCCCGTGACGGCGTTCATGGCCGCGGCGACCAAGATCGCGGCCGTGGGCGCGCTGCTGCGGGTGCTCTACGTCGCGGTGCCGGATCTGCGCAACGACTGGCGGCCGGTGCTGGCGGCCGTGGCCATCGCGACCATGATCGCCGGCGCGGTGCTGGCCATCACGCAGACCGATATGAAGCGCATGCTCGCCTACTCCTCGATCGCGCACGCGGGCTTCATTCTCACCGCGCTGGTCGCGGCCAACGACTCCGGCGTCTCGGCGGTGCTGTTCTACCTCGCGGTCTACGGGCTGGGCACGCTCGGCGCGTTCGCGGTGGTCTCGCTGGTGCGTGACGACAACGGTGATGAGGCAACGGCTTTGTCTGCGTGGGCCGGTCTGGGTCGCCGATCACCTTGGCTGGCTTCGATTTTCGCGCTCTTCCTGCTGTCCTTCGCGGGCATTCCGCTGACCGGCGGGTTCATGGCCAAGTTCGCGGTGTTCGAGGCGGCGTCCTCGGGCGGCGCGGCCGCACTGGTCATCGTGGGCGTGATCTGCAGTGCCATCGCGGCCTTCTTCTACGTGCGGGTCATCGTGCTCATGTTCTTCACCGATTCCCCCGCCACACCGCCGGTGCTGGTGTTCCCGACCCTGACCACCACCGTCGTCGCCCTCACGGCCGCGGCCACGCTGGTACTCGGCGTGTTCCCGCAGCCGCTGCTCGATCTCGCCGATCAGGCTGCGACGTTCGCACGCTGAGGCTTTCGTTCCGAGTTCCCCGACAGGCCCGCCGTCCCGGACGGCGGGCCTGTTTCGTGCCTGGTACCCGAGGCCCCGGTGCGAGTTCCGGCTTTCGCTGGCGCGTGCCCGATTTTGACCCATAATTGTTTTGCGACTTATGCGAGTTCCCCGGTGGGCGTGGTGGCTTCGTCATAGCGTGAACAGTGGGCCGGGACTCGGTGGGAGGCGGACAAATGCGAGCACATCCGGCAGCGATCGGATTTCTCCGGCGGGACGTGTCGGGAGTTCAACTACAGTGGCATCGGGCGCAGATCCAGCATGTGGCCCGGCGCCTGGGTTACGACCTGTGCCAGACCATGATCTTGGATCCGCGCGCCGAGCGTTCGGAACCGGGCTTGACAGCGGCGGTGTCGGACCTCGAGGCCGACGCGATCATCACCCCCAGCCTCGAGCACTTCGACGGGGCGGTACCCGACGATATAGTGCAGTTGGCCGATGTGATCACCGTCAGCCCGGAGAACACCTACGCCCGCTGGGTCCTACCGCCGCTGGGATAGGACCGATGAAAGTTCGAGCTCGAGGCCGTCTGCACTTTTGGACGATACCGATCCGGAGGTGAAGCATGACCACAAGCTCCTCGATAACTCCCACGGTACTGATGGAGGGGCTCGCGCTGGGCGAGTCACCTCGATGGCACGACGGCAGGTTGTGGCTCTCGGATTGGCTGGCGGGGCAGGTGCTCACCGTCGACTACCAGGGCAGGCACTTCGTGCAGCTCGAAATGTCCGGTCTGCCTTTCTGTTTCGACTGGCTGCCCGACGGGCGCATGCTGATCCTGTCGAACGGGGACGGGCGCAAGCTGCTGCGGCGCGAATTCAGCACGCGGCTGCACACGGTGGCGGACCTCAGCACGCTGTCGCCGCATCCGTGGAACGAGATCGTGGTCGCGGACAACGGGAACGCGTACGTGAACTCCATCGGGTTCGACATGATGGGCGGAGCGGAGCCGCAGCCGGGGATCATCGCGGTCGTCGCGCCGGACGGCAGTGCGCGCCAGGTGGCCGGTGATCTGCGGTTTCCGAACGGCATGGTGATCACGCCGGACGGCGGCACGCTCATCGTGTCCGAGTCCTACGCGCAGTGCCTGACCGCCTTCGACATCGAGCCGGACGGCGGGCTGTCCAATCGCCGGGTCTGGGCCGAGGTGGACGGTCACCCCGACGGCATCTGCATCGATGCCGAGGGCGCGATCTGGTGCGCGGCCATGACGCGGTGTGTCCGGGTGCGCGAGGGCGGGCAGATTCTGGCCGAGGTGCCGCTGGACCGGGCGGCCTTCGCCTGCATGCTGGGTGGTCCGCAGTCGAGCACCCTGTACGTGATGGTCGCGGAATGGGCTGGGTCCGAAGGGATGTCGCCCGATCGCCGGACCGGGCAGATTCTCACCGCGCCCGCTCCGGCGCCGCGAGCCGGTCATCCCTGAACCCGGCTCGGGGCGGCGGACACACATCCGCCGCGCCCCGGCTCTGCGGTGAGATCAGTTCTCCCGCAGCACTTCCCGCACCCGCTTGGCGAAGGCTTCGATGTCCTCGGTGAAGCCGCCGTGACCGCCGGGGAACAGGATCGGTTCGATACCCAGCCCCGCGCCCAGCGCGCGTGAGGTCTTGTCGCAGAACTGCCCCGCCGAGTCGTCGCCGATTCCGATGACGATCCGCGCCGGCGCGGTCTTCAGCGCCTCGAGGTCGGGCTGCCAGCCGGAGGTGGGGTGCAGTTCGTGCTCGTAGAAGAAGTCGTCCGAGGCGATCTCGGCGGCCGAACGGTCCGGGCCGGTCATCTGCGCCAGCATCTGGGAGAGCATCGGCTCGGGGATCTCCATCCCCGTCATGGCGAAGAACTTGCGCCACGCGCCCTCGGCGTCACCGGCACGGTGCGCGGCGATCATCTCGTCGGTCTGCGCCCGGTAGCTTTCCCGGTCCGCCAGCAGCTCCCGCAGGGGCGGCTCGTGCGCGATGACGGTGTGCACGAGCTCCGAATGCGTTTGGGCCAGAGCGAGACACGTGACCGCGCCGCCGCTGGACCCGAACACCGCCGCCGGCCCCGCACCGACGGCCGCGATGAGCCGCGCGAGATCGTCGGCCCGCAGTTCGGGCGTGGAGTCGCTGTCCGGGTCGTTGAGCACGCTTCGCCCGTGCCCTCGCGGATCCAGCGTCAACACGGTGTACTCGTCCGCCAGGAGTTCGGCCACACCCTGAAACGGCCCCGCGTCCATGGGCGCGCCGACGAAGGCGACCAACGGCCCGCTCCCCCGGACTTCGTAGTACAGACTCCCGTCCGGAACTGTCAGGTTTGCGGTGGTGGCGGCGATCGACGAGGTCATGATCTCTCCCTGCGAACAAGCGATAAGGTCACCTCTTCAGACGCTGCCCCGCCCCGAAACTCATCGGTCGCCCGCGCCGAAACTCATCGGTCGCCCGCACCGAATTGCGTGGGTGTGTTCGGCGGTCCCGATCAGGCCGGTTCGGATACGCGCACGGGTTGCCTGAGCCAGGGTGGCAGGGTTCGGTAGGTGGCTGCGCGCAGGAGCCATTCGACGGGGCCGTAGGGGTGGGTGCGGAGCCAGCGGGTGCTTGCCCGGAGCTGAAGGGCGTAGGTCAGCAGGGCGACCGCCAGGACCGCCCAGGGTGGGAGGCGGTCGGCCAGGGACAGGCCGTAGCCGGTGTAGATCAGGGCGAAGATCAGCGACTGGGTGATGTAGTTGGTGGCGGCCATTTTTCCGGCGGGTGCCAGGTCGGTGATCGGGGACGCCCAGCGCCAGCGGGTCAGCCAGACCACGGCCGCCACGTAGCCCAGGGTCATGAACGGGTTCGCGAGTTCCTGGAGGCCGTGGAGTACGTCGGGGGCGCGCCCCTCGATCGACCAGAACGCCGTCGTGATCAGCGAAACCGGTAGTCCCACGGCAAAACCCACCTTCAGGGCGATGGGGGTCCAGCGGTTCAGGAGTTCCCGATCCTCGAAGAGGCGGCGTTTGCCCGCCGCGAGGCCGAGCAGGAACATCGCCAGGCTCGGGACGCCCTGGCCGAGCCAGGTGAAGAGCATGAAGATCGGGGCCGTCTCCAGTTGGATGCGCAGCGTTTCGCCGAAATCGCCGGTGTATCCGGTGTGCATGCGCGGCAGATCGAGCAGTTCACCCAGCCCGGCGACCCCGCCGCCACCGGTGAAGAACGACAGCGCGACATAGAGCAGGTACAGCGTGACGCCGGTGATCAGTGCCGTCCGGGGGCGAATCTTGCGCAGCAGCACCAGGATCACGCAGAGGATCGCGTACAGCGTGAGGATGTCCCCGATCCACAGGAACAGTACGTGCGCGAGCCCGATCAGGAACAGCGCGCCGCTGCGCCGCAGCAGTCTCGGCACCGGCCGCGCGCCTGCCCGCTCCGCCGCCGCGATCTGCAGGGTGAACGAGTACCCGAACAGGAACGCGAACAGCAGGTAGAACTTCCCCAGGAACAGCCCGTACATCACCGCGTAGACGACCCGATCGACACCGCCGTCGAACATCGGCGCCGGGTTGTCCGCGGTTCCGGTGAACGACATGAGCATCGTCCCCACCAGCGCGTTGGTGACCAGGATCCCGAACAGCGCGAACCCCCGCAGCACGTCGATCTCCGCGATCCGCCGCCCGCCCGCCGCCCTCTCCTCATCAGCCATGGGCGTCACGCTAACGAGCGGCAACGTCAGCGCACATCGGCCACAGCACCCACCCGGGAAACGACCTGAGCGGTATTGACAGTGCGCGTCGCGCGCGGATAAGGCGCGGGCCGGAGGTCCGGCACGTGAACGCGTGCCGGACCGGGAACCGACGGCTTCCCGTCAGCGCTTGTTGCGGAGGCGGTACTCGATCGCGTAGGCGATCTTGCCGGGCTTGGCCTCGGAGTACGGCACCGAGAGCTTCGCGAACTCGCCCTTGGTGGCGGCCTTTCCGTCGTTCCACGCGGCGAGCGCGCCCAGTTCACCGGCGGTCTTGCCCGCGGCGACAACGGTGCCCGCACCCAGGGCCACCTGCTTCTCGGTCACGGTCTTGACCGCGGCGAGGTAGGCGGCGGGATCGTTGCGGTTCCAGTCGCCCACGACGTTGCTGTCGCGCATCCACGCGCCCCAGTAGAACTCCTGGAACGGGATGGTGCCGGCCTCGTAACCGATGTCGCGGCCGAAGTACATGAGGCTGCGGTACTTGTCATCGGCGAAGTTGGCCAGGCCCAGGGTGCGGGGCAGCTGACCGACCTGGATCGGCTTGCCGACCACGTCCTGCAGCCAGACCCAGCCGTTGGCCTTCATGCGATCCCAGAAATCCTGGGTCGACAGGTTGCTCAGGTTGTCCAGAACCCGCAGTCGCACATGGCTGTTCGCACCGCCGTCCGGGGTCTCCAGGAAGGAGGTCAGGGTGTGGTGGCCGTCGGTCAGGTATGCCTGCCCGCCGGGGCCGATCACGACGGTCTTCATGGGCGCGATGGAGTCGGCGGTTTCCTTGCCGACCGCGATCGTGCACGCGAACGAGGACGGATCGCTCAGCTTCGCACCGGGTGTGGCGGATGCCGCAACGCCCTGGCCGTTCGCCTCACACCAGTCGTCGAACTTCTTGTTGATCTCGTCCTTGCCGAGCGTGTACCGGCCCAGCTTGTAGTAGACCTCGTCGTAGCCCAGCGACGGCTGCGTCGGCAGCACGTCGCCGATCCGCACGTCCAGCAACTCCCCCGCCTTGGCGCACCCGTAGGCGCCGCCGCCGGCCAGGCCACCCGATCCGCTGGACACGGTGTTGCACGCGGCCGCCGCGGCCTCGCCGGGCACGACCCAGCTCACCGCGCTCGTCACTGCCACCACGGCGCCGGCGATCGCCGCCGCCCACCGGATACGCCCGAGTGTGGAACTGCTCATCGAAACCTCACATCCTGCTGAACAAAATCGCATCACCTTGACCACGGCACATGACCGATGGGCGAGCCGCGTACGGCCGGATGCTGTTCCGCGAGCCAACAATTGATGAACAAGCGCTCACTTGGGAATTGCCGCGGTTCGGTCCCCTCAACCGTGCGCGGTCCCGGCCGGACCGGAGCCCCGGCGAACGCGCCCGCGGGCAACGAGTTCGACCGTGACCGCCACGGCACAGGATTGCGCCAGCACCAGTCCGACCAGCACCAGCAGCTGCACGGCCGCGGCCTGGGTCGCCGAGCCGCTCGCCACCAGCACGCCCACGAAAGCGCCGGGGAGCGTGACCAATCCGACGGTGCGGGTCTGATCCACCCCGGGCAACAGCGCATCGGCGGCCGTGCGCCGGATGACCTCGAGGCGTGCTTCCCGGCCGGTGAATCCGAGGCTCAGCGCCGCCTCCACCTCGCCGATCCGCTCGGACAGCGCGTCCAAGGCACGCCGGCCCGCCAGGGATGTGGCGGTCATGGTGCCGCCCAGAATGATTCCCCCGATCGGAACCACCGCGACCCCGGTCAGCGGAACCACCCCGCTGAGCAGCATCGCCGGCAGGGTGGCCACCGCTCCCGCGCCGAGACTCACCGTCAGCCATCCCCCCGAGCGCCCCGCTCCCACACGCCGGGCCGCCGTGACCACCGCCGCCCCGAACATGACCAGCAGCACCAGCGCGGCCGACCACAGCTGAGCGAGAGCCGCCGCGAGAATCAATGCGACCGCGCCCAGTTGCACGACGGCCCGCCCGGCTGCTCGCGGCGCGACGGCCATCGGCCCCAGCCCGGCGACGCGGTACACGACGGCCGCCGCGCCCACCATGGCGACGCACAGCACACCCAGCGCGACACCGGGAACCGCGACCGCGTTCACATCAACCACCTGTCATCTCGACCGAACAATGCTGCTGTGCAGCGGCTTTCCGGGTTCTCCCGGATCGACGCCATCGCAACGCGTCCTGTAGCGAGGAGGCCATCGGTTCCACTTCGTGATCGCCGAGCAGGCGTTGCGCACCACGGTCGGCGACAACGACATTATGATCGGCCAACTCGACCGGCTGTTGATCGCCATGTCCTTGCCGAGCGTAGTGCTCGGTATAGTCCCGGCGGACATCGAATACCTTGTGCCGCAGTCGAACTTCTGCATGTTCGACCGCCGCAAAGTGCCGCTCGAGCGCATGCGGTGACGAACTCACGCTGCCCCGTGTCCGTCCGGCGGACTGATGCGCTCCGGATGGGGTGCAGCGGCAACACCTTTCGCCTACCGTGGCCTCATGAACGCGCCACTGGGGGGCTCGCCTGGCGAGAGTGAGCCGCTGCCCGCTCCGGAACCCCCTGCACCCGCTGCCGCCCCTCCCGCGCCCGAGCCGGCCCCGCCGGCGGACCAGCGCCGTGCCGAGAGGCGGGCCACGTACATGGTTGGTGTGATCGCGGCGGTGGCAGCATTGCTGGGCGCCGGGGTGGGTTCGACAGCGACAATCGTGGCAGCCAAAGACCAGGTCGCGGGAACGATATCGGCAGCGGAGGCCCAGGTCGATGGCCAGACCTCTCAGTGGATACGCGACGAACGCAAGAAGCTGTACGTACAGGTCATCAACAAGCTCGACGCGGCGTACAAGGGGTTCCAAGGAATCGACACCCGGCTGGTGCTCGCGTTTCGAGATGGGCGACTGACTCCAGCCATGGCGCAGGCAGCCCGAGACGAATACGACGCACTGGCAGACGCCGTGATCCAGGTGAACGGCGAAGCGCTGCTTCTCTTCCCCGAGCCCACCCATGATGCGTATCTCACCGTCGTAGGTGAGCTGATGAAATGCTCGAGCAAGCTGTTTTCGCTGGCCCAGGCGATGGACCGCCAACTGTCGGAGGCCGAAGTCCGACTTCTGATCGATGGGCTGAACGACTCCCCCGAAAAAACGAACGGGGACGAGAAGTTCCTCGAGGCCGCCCGGGCCGACCTCGGCATTCCGTAGCATCCCGCGCATCTCGAACTGCGGCCCCCATCGGCATCGTGTTCCAGCCACACCTGGTCCGGAGTCAGGCTTCGACGGTGATGTCCAGTACCTCGAACGCGGAGTCCAGCACCACCGCGGGCCAGTAGCCCTCCAGGAAGTGCTCACCGCAGGTGTCCTCGAAATGCAGCACGACGGTGCCGTCCATGCGCGCCGCGACGGTGACCACGCGCAGGTCGGTCGCCGCTTCCTCGAGTTCTTCGGGCGTGGGCGGCTGATCCCCGAACCGTCCGACCACGGCATCGGAGGCGATACGGCTCAGCGTGGGGAGCGCGCCCACCGCGGTGGCTATCACCGGCAGCAGTGCGCGGGCCGAGTCGGGGTCGGAGGTCTCGAGCATCAACTCCAGTTCCTCGTTCGCGATCAGCGCCCGGCCCTCGTACCAATCGTGTTCGAGCACTTGCCCGTCGGTGAGCTCGGTCCGGGCGCGCTCGAACACGCCCAGTTCCGGGTGCGTGACGGCCGTCTGCGCATCGTTCATGGGGCCACCGTATCGGTCGTGCGACGTGGCGTTGACTCTCCCGCCGCGGGAGAGTCGATACTCCCCCTCATGGACACACTGGACTTCAAGAAGCAGTACCGGGAGCTGTACGCCGCACGGCCGGCGCCGGTGCTGCTCACCGTGCCGGAGCTGCCCTACCTGATGATCGACGGGAAGGGTGATCCGGACGGCGCGGAGTACGCGGCCGCGGTCAGCGCCCTGTACTCGGTCGCCTACGGGATCCGCGGCCTGCTGAAATCCGCGGGGACGGTGATCTACTCGGTGCCACCGCTGTCCGGGCAGTGGGACGGCGGACCGACCGCGGACAGGTCCGATTGGACCTGGACCATGATGTTGCAGCAGCCCGCGCAGGCGGTGGACGTCGTGGACGAGGCATTCGCCGGTGTGCGCGGGAAGAAGCCCGAATTGCCCATCGATGAGGTGCGCTGGGAGCTCTTCGACGAGGGCGAGTGCGGCCAGATCCTGCACGTCGGCCCCTATGCCACCGAGCCGCCCACTCGGGATCGCCTGATGGAATTCCTTGCCGCGCAAGGCCGCACGATCCGGGGCAGGCATCATGAGATCTACCTGTCGGCGCCGGGTCGGGTCGCCCCGGAGAAGTTGAAGACTTTGATTCGTTACCCGGTTCGAGTCGGCTGATCCGGGCGGTCCCGTGCGAATTTTCGTGCACTATCGGGGTCGGTCCGCGCGAATCCTGCCGGTGGGCATCGGATAGTGCACGAAAATCTGGACTCGACCGCCCCACTACCGTCCGGAGCAGGGCGATTCTCGCTGGCTTCGCTGCCACCGGTCGGACAGTATGTGCTGATGCACTCCGAGGAAGAGCTGGATCGGATCGCTCAGGAGCAGGATCGGATCGCTCAGGAGCAGGATCGGTCCGCGACCTTCGAGTTGATTCGGGAGCTGACCGAATCGGGTGCCGCGGGGGCTGTTTCGAGCGACCTCGTCCAGACGCTCGCGCGGGTCGGTGACCCCCGCGCGGTTCCGGCGCTGGTCGCGATCGGGCGGGATCTCGGACAGCCGGACGTCGTGCGGGAGGCTGCCTTCGGGGTGCTCTCGGACGCGGCGTCGGTGCCGGGCAGCGCCGAGTTGCGCGAATGGTGGGCCGTCGGAGACGACCTCGTGCGCGCGTTCGTGCTGCGCGAGGCCACGCGCGCCGAGACGGATCTGATCGAACCCGTGGCTCGCGACCCGCAGCATCCGCTGTATCGGGACGCGCTGGTCGGACTGCAGTTCGGCTTCGAGGAACCGCGCTGGCAGGAGTGCAAGATCGCGGCACTGGACCATGCCGATCCCGCCGTGCGGCGGACCGCGGCGGACGCGCTGTGCTGGGACGAACCCGTTGCCGCCGAACCCGGTTTGCATCGCGCGGCCGCCGACGCAGACGAGGCCGTCGCGTGCGCGGCACTGGACACGCTGCGCTACTACCCCGGCCGTGCGACGCTGCGGCTGCTGCACGACATAGCGCAGGGCACCGGTGAGCGGGCGGAGATGGCCCGGGACGCCGAGCTCTACTTGCTCGGCGACTTCGAGCCCGAACGGGTGCGGCTCGCGGATTGGATGGCGCCGATCGCCGACCTGCTGGGAACGGGCGATGTCGCCGAGCCGGAACCGTGGTCTCCGGGGCCGTCCCCGGTCAAACCGGCTGCACCGCTGGCGTCGGAAATCATCGCCGTCTTCTCCGATCCCGACGGTTCGTGGGCGTCGCGAATCGCGATGCTGTTCGACCGCGATTGGAGCGCGATGCCCGCCGCCGATCGCCCGGCGCTGGCCGCCTTCCTTGCCGCCCACCCGGATCCGCAGGTGCGGACGCTGAGCTGCGGTCCGCTGTCGGACTGGCACGAGGCCGACCGCCTGCTCGAATTGGCCCACGATCCGAACCTGATAGTTCG
The DNA here is from genome assembly GCF_040614455.1 of Nocardia sp. NPDC005978. Lineage (NCBI taxonomy): Bacteria > Bacillati > Actinomycetota > Actinomycetes > Mycobacteriales > Nocardiaceae > Nocardia > Nocardia sp. NPDC005978. The sequence continues at coordinate 54,690 of NZ_JBEXUS010000024.1, read as the reverse complement.
CAAGTCGGCCGTCTACCACCTGCGAAACGTGCCCCCTTCCCGGGAGATCGCCGCGTTCACCTGGAACCTGGTGGAAAGCGGCGCGGTCGCGGGCACCGCCGGTTACGAGGCCCTGGCCACCTGCGCCGCCCACACCGCACCGGGCGAACTCGACGAGTGCCTGATCACGCTGGCGCGCAACGACCTTCGTGAAGGCATACGTGACGAGGCGATCTCGCTGCTCGGCGACCGCATAGAACCGCTGCTACCCCTGCTCACAGAGCCGCCACTATTGACCTGGGGAGTTCATTTCCGACTGGTGGACATCTGCCGAAAGTCCGGTCTGCGGATTCCCGGCGAACGAGAGTTGCGGAGCGTCGACAATCTGCATCTCGCGGCGGCGCTGGCTGGGTAGCGCGGTAGCGCTGGCGCGCGCCAGGCTGTGCGCTAAGACAAAGCCCGCCCTATCTCAATGTGGCAAAACCATTTTCGAGGTAGTCCGTGCGCCCCGAGTGCCGAGCCGCCCGCGCGGCGACCACCCGCCGGGCCAGCAGCGCCGGCAACCGCTCCACCGCCTCGTCCGCGTCGCACCAGGCCCAGCCGCGCAACTCGGCCTCCTGCAACACGATCGCCGCGCTCTGCTCCGGGTCCAGCACCCCGCCGTCGTACAGAAACATCACCCCGTCACTGGGATACCGCCCCGGCGGAACCCAATCCACCACCAGTAACCGCCCCATCGAAACCACCAGCCCCAGCTCTTCCCCCACCTCCCGAACCACCGCCGCCAACGGCGATTCGCCGGCCTCGACAACCCCTCCGGGCAACTCCCAGTGGTCCTTGTACGTGGGCTCGACGAGCAGCACCCGGTCCTCGGAGTCGACGAACACCGCCCCCGCCCCCATCCGCTTGCGCGGCAGCCCCGCGATGTACTCGCTCCGATCAGACTCCATGGGCCACAACACTATCCAGCCAACCCGCCGAACAAGGCGGTTACGGAACACCTACGCCTACACGCTCGCAACGGCAGTAATCCGCCAACCGTTGCAGCATCCCCTATTCGGGCAGGATGGCTACATGGATCAGGAGATATCGCGGCGCGGCGCCGACCTGCTGGCGAGTGACATCCGGTCAGCTCTGGGTTTCGAGGTACCCATCGACGAAACGATCCCCGAACGTCTGCTCAGACAACCTTTCCCACCGGCATGGTGGATCGAACTCACCGTCCCGGCTTTGGAAGTCATGATTGGTTGTACCCCTGTCGCGCACACCCCGAGCGGCGTGGCGTGCGAACTTGCCCGGCGCCTTCACGACGATGTCCTGGCCCGCAGCGGAAAGATCTGGCCTGCCGACCCCGAGGGTGGGGACCAGCCGTTGCTTCCCACCCGGGACGGATGGCAGGGGCCGGGCGGCCTGATACCGTACGGGCAGGTCAAGGCAGCGAAGGATCCTGATCCGAGCCTCGACGGCGTGGTCCGATGGTGGCTGCCCGACAGCTACGACGGCCTCATCGCCTGCCACTCCGGCGACCTGACGTTCACCCTCTGGGAATACCAGGGCGACGAACAACTCATCACGCCCGGCATGCCGGTGACATGGGTCATCGGCGAAGGCGGACACGGAAAGTACCGCAAGGCAGGCGTAGTCCGGCCGGCTCAGCCGTAATCGATCGGACCTGCCCTCCTGCTGCTGTCCGCCCCGAAGGTCTGGCGACGGCTACCCCGAGAAGAACCGGCCCCCGGATGATTCCGGGGGCCGGTTCGGTGGGAGTGCGGCGGGCGAGATTACTGCACGCGTTCCCAGCCCGGGCGGGTCTTGTGGGTGCCTATCGTGGCCTTGTCGCGGCTGCGGTAGACGATGTAGGGGCGGGTCAGGTAGCCGACGGGGGCCGAGAAGACGTGGACCAGGCGGCTGAAGGGCCAGAACGCGAACAGGGCGCAGGCCGACAGGGCGTGGAGCTGGAAGCCCAAGGGGGCGTTCACCATCAGTTCGGGCTCGGGGTTGAAGTAGAAGATCGAGCGGAACCACGGGGAGACGTCCGCGCGGTAGTTGTGAGGATTGCCGGTCAGATTGCCGTAGAGGGTCGCGCCCAGGCCGAGCGCCAAGGTCAGGCCCAGGAGCACGTACATGACCTTGTCGTTGCGGGTCGTGGCCGAGAACACCGGGCCGACCGTGCGGCGGCGGTAGATCAGGATCAGCAGCCCGGCCACGGTCGCGACGCCGGCCACGACGCCCAGGCTGTAGGACGCCAAATGATAGGTGTGCTCGCTGATCCCGACCTTCTCGGTCCAGGACTCGGGAATCACCAGGCCGATGACGTGGCCCAGGAACACGAACACGATGCCGTAGTGGAACAGCGGACTGCCCAGGCGCAGCAGCCGGTTCTCGTAGATCTGCGAGGACCTGGTCGTCCACCCGAACTTGTCGTAGCGGTAGCGCCAGATGAGCCCCACGACGCAGATGCCCAGGGCGGCGTACGGCACGCCCACCCACAGCAGCACGTCCTTCGCACTCAGTGTCATCGACGGCCTCCGATCACTTGCGGCATGTAGGTGGGTGGTGCGAAGGGCTCCAATCCGACGTCCTCGCCGGGCGGCCCGGCCGCGATCAGCCGATCCACGGCAGCCTGCTCGTCGCCGCGCAACGGCGACAGCGTTGCCGACACCGAATCGAGCGCCCCGGCCCACGGCGACTCGGCCTCACGCAACGCCCGGCGCATGACTTCGATTCCGGCCCTGTGCTCTTCGAGCAACTCCTGCCCGGGCGCCGGATGCGCCGACGCGAACTCCAGCACCACCGCCAGGTGATCGGAGAGCTCCCCGTCCTCGAGCAGCAGTCCCGATGCGCGATAGAGCTGCTTGAACCGCAGCAGTGCCATCCCGCGCTTACGCGTGTCCCCGTACAGAAACCAGGTCAGGTACGGGCTGAAGCGCTTGCGATGGTCGAAGGTGTCGACGAACTCGATCGCCAGCTCGACCGGATCGGTGTTCTCCAGATGATTCAGCAGCGGACGCAACGGCGCACCGATCGGCGCGGGCAGCGTCGCCGCCGCCCGGCGCAGCATCGGCAGCGAATCCCGCACGCTCTCATCCGGATACGCGAGCAGCAGCGATTGCACCTGGAACGCGCCGGCCCGCACGGATTCGGACAGCTTCACCGGCGATGCCTCCCGCCGTCGGTCTCGGGCATGAGCCCCTCCGGCGTCCCGCGACCGTCCCAGTTGAGCAGGTTCACCCGGCCGCTGCCCTCCACACCCGCGTACGAGTCCGCGGTCTGCCGATCCTGCAGCATCCGGAAGTTCTCCACCGCGATCGGCGTCGGGCTTCCCGAACTCTCGCCGAACGGCCCGGAGGTGATCATCCCCGGCCCGCCGTCGTAGTCCAGCGAGCAATCGGTGGCCAGCTCCTCGAGCCCGTGGGCCTGCTCGGCATGCGCGGACGGAATGACGTACCGCTCTTCATATTTGGCGATAGCGAGCAGCCGGTACATGTCGTACATCTCCTGCTCGGTCAGCCCGACCCGGGTGGCGATCTCCGGCCGGGACTCCCGTCCGAGATTGATGTCGCGCATATAGCTGCGCATGGCGGCGAGCTTGCGCAGCACATCGTTCACCGGCTCCGGATCACCCGCGGTGAACAGCTCGGCCAGGTACTCGACCGGAATCCGCAGCGCCTCGATGGCGGCGAAGAGGTTGCCGTGATCCTCGGCGTCGTGTCCGGTATCGCGCAGCGCGTCCACCACCGGCGACAGCGGCGGGATGTACCAGACCATCGGCACGGTGCGGTATTCCGGATGCAGCGGCAGCGCGACCCGGTACTTGCGGATCAGGGCGTAGACCGGCGAGTCCTGCGCCGCCTGCACCCAGTCGCGCGGCATTCCCGCCCGTTCGCAGGCCGCGATCACCTGCGGATCGAACGGATCCAGGAACGCGTCCCGCTGGGCCGCGTACAGATCCTTCTCGTCCGGGGTGGCCGCGACCTGCGCGACCGTGTCGGCGTCGTACAGCATGACGCCGATGTATCGCAGTCGCCCGACACAGGTTTCGGCGCACACCGTCGGCAACCCGACCTCGAGCCGCGGGAAACAGAACGTGCACTTCTCGGCCTTGCCCGTGCGGTGATTGAAGAACACCTTCTTGTACGGGCAGCCCGAGACGCACATGCGCCAGCCCCGGCACCGATCCTGATCGACCAGGACGATGCCGTCCTCCTCGCGCTTGTAGATCGCGCCCGACGGGCACGAGGCCGCGCACGCCGGGTTCAGGCAGTGCTCGCAGATGCGCGGCAGATAGAACATGAAGGTCTGATCGAACTCGAACTTCACCCTGTCCCCGACCTTCTTCAGGATCGGGTCCGATTGCGCGAGTTCGGGTGCGCCACCGAGATTGTCGTCCCAGTTGGCCGACCAGGTGATCTTCGTGTCCTTGCCGCTGATCAGCGACTTGGGCCGCGCCACCGGGGTGTTCTGCTGCACCGGCGCGGTCGTGAGCGTCTCGTAGTCGTAGGTCCACGGCTCGTAGTAATCGGCCAGCTCGGGCAGGATCGGATTGTCGAAGATGGTGAACAGCTTGTGCATTCGCCCGCCGCCGCGCAGCTTCAACCGGCCCTTGTGATCCAGGGCCCAGCCCCCGCGCCACTTGTCCTGATCCTCGTACGTGCGCGGATACCCCTGTCCCGGACGGGTTTCCACGTTGTTGAACCACACGTACTCCACGCCCGCGCGATTGGTCCAGGTCTGCTTGCAGGTGACCGAACAGGTGTGGCAGCCGATGCACTTGTCGAGATTCATCACCATTGCCATCTGGGCCATGGGCTTCATCGGTAGCGAACCTCCTGGCTGCGACGGCGGATGACCGTCACTTCGTCGCGCTGATTACCGGTCGGGCCGAGATAGTTGAACGCGAACGAGAGCTGGGCGTAGCCGCCGATGAGATGGGTCGGCTTGATCAGCAGGCGGGTCAGCGAATTGTGAATGCCGCCGCGCTTTCCGGAGGTCTCGGCCAGCGGCACGTCGATGAGCCGATCCTGCGCGTGATGCATGTACACCGTGCCCTCGGGCATGCGATGCGACACCACCGCGCGGGCCACGACCACGCCGTTGCGATTGACCGCCTCGATCCACTCGTTGTCCGCGATGGAGAGTTTGGCGGCGTCCAGGTTCGACATCCAGATGGTCGGACCACCGCGCGACAGGCTCAACATGAACAGGTTGTCCTGATACTCCGAGTGAATCGACCACTTGGAGTGCGGGGTCAGATAGCGCAGCGTCAAACCCTGCTCACCGTGGGAGCCCAGCGGCGGTTCGGCGAACAGCGCGGTCATGTTCAGCGGCGGCCGGTAGACCGGCAGTCCCTCGCCGACCTCCTGCATCCAATCGTGGTCGAGATAGAAGTGCTGGCGGCCGGTGAGCGTGTGCCAGGGCTTGTGCCGCTCCACGTTCAGCGTGAACGGCGAGTACCGCCGCCCGCCGCTCTCCGACCCCGACCACTCCGGGGAGGTGATGACCGGGACCGGCGCGCGCTGGGTATCGGCGAAAGTGACCTGCTTGCCTTCGTGCTCGGCGGCCAGATCCGCCAGCGCGGTGCCGGTGCGCTGTTCCAGGGTGCGGAATCCCTGGGTGGCCAGATGCCCGTTGGTGGTGCCCGAGAGCGCGAGAATCGCCTCGCAGGCGTCGATGTCGCGGGCGAGCGAGGGCCGCCCGTCGGCCGGTCCGCCGTGCACGATGCCGTTGTGCCTGCCCAGGTAATCGATCTCGCGCTCGACCCGGTAGGTGATGCCCTTGGTGGTCGCGCCGAGCTTGTCCAGCAGCGGGCCGATCGCGCGCATCTTCGCGTGCACCGCGGTGTAGTCGCGTTCCACCACCGTCAGGCGCGGCATGGTGACGCCCGGAATCGGTTCGCACTCACCGGCTTTCCAGTCCCGGACCACACCGTGCGGATTGGCCATCTGATCCGGGGTGTCGTGCAGCAGCGGGGTCGCGACCAGGTCCTTGCGCACGCCCAGGTGCCTGCGCGCCTGCTTGGAGAACTCCGCGCCGATGGTCATGAACGCGTCCCAGTCCGTGCGGGTCTGCCACGGCGGGGCGATGGCCGGGCTGAACGAGTGCACGAACGGATGCATGTCCGTGGAGGACAGATCATGCTTCTCGTACCAGGTCGCCGCCGGCAGCACCACGTCCGAGAACATGGTCGTGCTGGTCATGCGGAAATCCAGGGTCAGCAGCAGATCCAGCTTCCCGGTCGGCGCCTCGTCGCGCCAGCGCACCTCCGTGGGCCGCGACCCCAGGGGTGCTTCCTCGGCGCGCAGTGAGGAATCCGCGCCGAGCAGATGCTTGAGGAAGTACTCGTTGCCCTTGGCGGAGGAGCCCAGCAGGTTCGACCGCCAGATGGTGAGCACGCGCGGGAAGTTCTTCGGATCGTCCGGATCCTCGCACGCGAAGCCGAGCTCCCCCGATTTCAGCTGCGCCACAATGTGATCGGCGGGCTCGACCCCGGCCGCTTCGGCCTCGTCCACCAGATCCAGCGGATTGCGGTCGAAGGTAGGGAACGAGGGCATCCAGCCCATACGCGCGGTCTGGGCGAGCAGATCCGCGGTGGACTTGCCGGTGAATTTGCCCGCACCCGTCGTGGTCGTGAGGGCGTCGGCGCTGAACGGGTCGTAGCGGAACTGATCGGTGTGCAGGTACCAGTACGCGGTCTGGATCATCTGGCGCGGCGGGCGGGTCCAGTCCAGCGCGTTGGCGACCTGCGCCCAGCCGGTGACCGGTCGGCACTTCTCCTGCCCGACGTAATGTGCCCAGCCGCCGCCGTTCACGCCCTGGCACCCGGTGAGAGTGGTCAGCGCCAGGAACGTGCGGTAGATGGTGTCCGAGTGGAACCAGTGGTTGGTGCCCGCGCCGAGGATGATCATCGACCGGCCGCGCGATTCCGCTGCGTTGGTGGCGAATTCGCGCCCGATCCGGGCGGCGACCTCGGCCTTCACGCCCGTGATCGCCTCCTGCCAGGCGGGGGTGCCGGGCTGGGCGGCGTCGTCGTAACCGCTCGGCCACTCGCCCGGCAGACCCGGGCGGTGGACGCCGTACTGGGCCAGCATGAGGTCGAAGACCGTGGTCACCAGGTGGCCGCCGACGGTGCGCACCGGCACGCCGCGGGCGATCTCGGCGGCCGAGCCGTCACCGGTGTCGAAGCGCGGCAACGAGATCGGCACCGAATCCTGGCCGTCCATGCTCAGCAGCGGCTCGACGTCCTCGAGTTGCAGATTCCACTTCCCGGCGCCTTCTTCGCCGTAGCGGAAGCCCAGGGAACCGTTGGGCAGCGCGGGATTTCCCGCGCCGTCCAAGAAGATGGTCTTGAACGCGGCGTTGGCCTCGCCCGCGAATTCCGGCAGATCGGCCGCGGTGAGGAACTTGCCGGGGCGGTAGCCGTCTGCGGTCTGCTCGACCCGGATCAGGAACGGCAGATCGGTGTAGCGGCGCACGTACTGCTGGAAGTACTCGACCTGCTGCTCGATGAAGAACTCTCGCAACAGCACATGGCCCATCGCGAAGGCCAGCGCGCCGTCGGTACCCGGATGCGGGGCCACCCACTCATCGGCGAACTTGACGCTGTCGGCGTAGTCCGGGGCGATGGAGATGACCTTCTGCCCGCGGTAACGGGCCTCGGCCATCCAGTGCGCGTCCGGGGTGCGGGTCACCGGGACGTTCGAGCCCCACATGATGAGATAGCCCGCGTCCCACCAGTCTCCGGACTCGGGCACGTCGGTCTGATCGCCGAAAACCTGCGGCGAGGCCACGGGGAGATCGGCGTAGAAGTCGTAGAACGAGAGCATGGCCCCGCCGATGAGCGACATGAAGCGTGAGCCGGCGGCGAACGAGGTCATGGACATGGCCGGAATCGGGGAGAAGCCGGCGATGCGGTCGGGCCCGTACTGCTTCACCGTGTGCACGTGCGCCGCGGCGATCAGCTCGACGGCCTCGTCCCAGCTCGCGCGGACCAGCCCGCCGCGCCCGCGCACGCTCTTGTAGCGGCGCGAGAGTTCGGGGTCCGAGACGATCGACTGCCAGGCGAGTACGGGGTCACCGAACCGCTTCTTGGCTTCTCGGTACATTTCCAGCAACACGCCCCGGATATAGGGGTAGCGCACCCGGGTCGGCGAGTAGGTGTACCAGGAGAAGGCCGCGCCGCGCGGGCAGCCGCGGGGTTCGTACTCGGGGCGGTCCGGTCCCGTCGAGGGGTAATCGGTGGCCTGGGTTTCCCAGGTGATGATGCCGTCCTTGACGAAAACCTTCCACGAGCAGGAGCCGGTGCAGTTGACGCCGTGCGTCGAGCGCACCACCTTGTCGTGCGACCAGCGGTCGCGGTAGAAGTCGTCGGCCTCGCGCCCGCCGCGCAGGTACTCGCTGCGCAGGTCCGGTGACATCTCGGTGCGCGTGAAGAATCTCCTGGACTTGATGAGAGCCTCGGTTAGTTCGCCGTCCAGCGCATAACCGCTGTTCCGCGCCATCTGACCCGCCTTCCACGATGACCGGCGACGTCACCCGCCACACGATCGGCCATTCGAGCACACGAATAGCCGAAACCGTACCGGCAAACAGTCGGCAATCAGGGAATTAGAGCCCGACGGGCCTCGGCCGAGTGTCAGTTGGAGACCGGCTGGACCGCGTCGCGCTCCACGCGCGCGGCCGCCACCAACTCGCTGGCGCCGACCAGAACGGTCAGCAGGCCCACCGTCACCGCGAACGAGGTGTCGGACCGGAACGGCCCGACCGCGATGAACATGCCCGCCGCCGCGGTCGCCAGACCCACGGCCTCCTGTACGCCCGACCCGACGTATTCGTTCGACCACGCCGCGACGATCGCCAGCACGACACCCCGGATCATCCAGCCCATGCCGATCCACAAGGCCAGTAACAGCACCCATTGCCCGCTGTCGAAACACCAGATGGCCAGCAGCAGCGCCGCCGTGCCGCTGAGCCCCTCGAGCACCTTGAGCGCGGTCGGGAGCTGCGCGCCGAACGCCACGATGAATTGCGCGGCCGCGGATCCGAGCAGGATCAACGCGGCCAGCACGCCCATGGCGACTTCGGACTTGTTGGGCCACACCGCAAGTGCCGCCCCCGCGGCCATGGTGCAGATCCCACTGATGATCAGCGCTTGCCAAGCCCAGTCGGCAAACACCGCGGTACGCCCCTCGACCCGATTGGTGGGCATAGCTTCATGATATGACCGATTAGTCCAGTTGGTCGGAGGTCCGGGAATCCCGCACGTCGACGCGGAGTGCCGACGGCGTGTCGGGCCGCCGCTGCCCGGGGTCTCGAGGCCTCGCAAGTGGGGCACCTGATGAGCGCGGGAACGCGCATCCCGACGATGTGCCGGGGCAAGGGCATCAGCTTCATCGCTGAACTCCCCGCTCCGCCGGGATCGCCCGCGCCCCAGCAACTGCCTCACACCGGCGACGGCTGCGAAAAGTACACCGGCAGTTTCGATTCCGGCAGCTCATGATCAACTCCCCCGCCGGCGACGGAGCGGAACACTTTCCCGCGATCACGAGTTAGGCTCACCTAACCAGCTGCCGATGTGGGAGGTCCCTTGTCCGAATACGTTGCCGCTTTCGACCATCTGATCCACTGGGTCGATGACATCGACGCCGCCATGGCGTCCTACGACGCCCTCGGCCTGCCTACGCACGCGTCCCTGACCATGCCCGGGTTCCGCAACGCCGGCTGGACCGTCGACGACGAACGCTACGTCGAGCTGGCCACGGTGGACGACTGGGACGCGGTGGCGAGTTCGAAATACGCGCAAGCCCTGGAAATCCTGCGTCCGGCGGTGCAGGCCCTGCCCGGTCCGGGTTTGCTGACCTTCGCCGTCGACGTACCCGACGCCCGCGCCGTCGCCGCGCGCCTGCGCGCGGCCGGCCGCGAGGTCGACGAGGTCGAGGTGCGTTTCGAGGAAAGGAACGTAGGCTTCGTCGAGGTCTTCGTCCGCGACGCTCCCGCTCACTTCCCCTTCTTCATCACCTACGATCCGCCCCGCGCCGAGCTGGCCCGCATGCGCGCCGAATACCGTGCGGCCCAGGGTGTAACCGCCGGCAGCGGTCCCGACCTGTCGGCCCTGCTGGTGCGCAGCGCCGACCCCGAGTCCGAGGCCCGCCTGCTCGGCGCCCTCGTCGACTGTCCGGTCGACGGCGCAACGGTCGCGCTGCCCGGTGCCGAGGTGCGTTTCGAGCAGGGGGCGCCGACCGGTCTGTATGGCATAGCGGTGCGCGGACCCGGTAGCCCGGACCTGGTCTCCGAGGTGGCGGGAATGACGGTGGTCACCGAGAGCTAGCCGGGCGTCAGCGGGGTCAGTGCCTGCACAAGCAGATTGATCGCAGTCGCGTTGCCGTCCACGGTGATTCGTTCGCCCGCGACCGCCGCCGCGATGTCGAGGTCACCTCGGGTCAGGTCGATGATCGTGGCCAGGGTGGTGGTCAGGGTGGCGTCGGCGGGAGGTTCGGGGGTACCGGGGGTGACCGTCGCGTGGCCGTCGCGTAGCTCCAGGCGGGCGGTGGAGTCCTCGATGCGGAACTGGTAGGTGGCGTACTTGCCGGCTATGGACGACGGATCTATGAGGTCGGCGAGGAAGACCAGGGTCCATTCCGCGCGGTAGGTCTCGCCGGGTTCGCGGGTGTGCTCGAGCTGGTGACGCATGCCCCACATCGCCAGCGGCACAAGGGCCCGCGCGAGTTCGTGGCCGACGTCGGTGAGTTCGTAGACCTGCGAGGCCGCGGGCGGGGGCAGTTGGCGATGGGTGACGATGCCGTCCTGTTCGAGTTGTTTGACGCGGGTCGCGAGCAGGGTGGTGCCGATGCCCGGCAGTGCCGCGCCCAGGTCGGTGTAGCGCTTCGGACCGGACATCAGCTCGCGCACGACGAGCAGCGTCCAGCGCTCACCGACGAGATCGAGGCTGCGGGACAGGCCGCAGTACTGGCTGTAGGAACGCCGCGTCATGAGTCGACTCTAGCTTCACGTCTCATATACTCACAAAACAGGTAGCTCATACTCCAGAATCATATGCTACGGTCGGCGGCATACGTTCCAACCGAGGAGATACCGTGCACGTCGAACTCGCCGAATCCACTGTGCTCGAATCGATTACGGACAGCTCCCTCGCCGGCGTGCGCCACCGCTACGCGATGATCGACGGACTGCGCATCCACTACGCGGAAGCCGGATCGGGTGACCCGCTGATCCTCCTGCACGGCTGGCCGCAGCACTGGTGGGAATGGCGGCACCTCATCGGGCCGCTCGCGCAGCGCTATCGGGTGATCTGCCCGGACGTGCGCGGGCTCGGCTGGTCCGAGGGAGACGGGACGGGGTACAGCTTCGAACGGCTCGCTCGCGACGTCGTGGATCTGATGGACGCCCTGGACATTCCGCGCGCACGGCTCGTCGGACGTGATTGGGGGCTCGTGACCGGCTACCGGGCATGCCTGAACTGGCCGGAACGATTCGAGCGGTTCGTCGCCATGGCGGGGATCCATCCCTGGTGTCTCGACGGCATCTCCGCACCCGTCCTCTACCGGCCCTGGCACATCTACGTCCTTGCGGCCCTGGGCAATTCCACCCCGCTCTACCGCGGCCTCACCGCGCGCTGCCTGCGCGCCTGGCGACACGAAGGCCACTTCACGCCGCGGGAAACCGAGATCTATCTGCGCCCCATGCGCGGTCCCGCCGCCCGGACCGCCACGATCGCGTTCAACCGCAACGTCATTCGCCGCGAGATCCCCGAGTTCGCCCGCCACTACCGGCTGCTCCGCCTGCGCGTCCCCACCCTGCACCTGAACGGCGCGAACGACCCGCTCAGCGAAGCCGTTCCACCCTCGTATCGCGACTACGCCGACGACATGACCCTCGAACTCGTCCCCGACTGCGGGCACTTCATCCCGGAGGAACAGCCCGCCTGGCTCCTCGACCGCCTGACCGCTTTCTTCGCCCCACCCGCCGGTCCACGAGAATGAGGACATGGGGAGCGGACGAGAACTGCGCGATACCTTCGACACCGCGGCGGCGCTGTATCGATCGGCCAGGCCGGAATATCCGGAGCGGCTGTTCGACGACCTGATCGCGGCGACCGAGTTGGGTGCTGCGACAAGGCTGTTGGAGATCGGGTGCGGACCGGGTATCGCGACCGTCCCGATGGCTCGGCGGGGGTACGCGATCACCGCGGTCGAGCTGGGGCCGGCGCTGGCGGAGGTGGCCCGGGACCGGCTGGCCGCGTTTCCCTCCGTCGAGGTGATCACCGCGCCGTTCGAGCAGTGGGATCCCGGTGATCGACGAGCATTCGATCTGGTCTATTGCGCCACCGCGTGGAAGTGGATCGACCCCGCCGTGCGATACCGGCGCGCGGCCGACCTGCTCGGAGCCGGTGGGCATCTCGCCGTCTGGTCCGCGGGGCATGCCTTTCCGCCGGACTTCGATCCGTTCTTCACCGAGATCCAGCGGGTCTACCTCGATATCGGGGAGCCGGATCTGCCCTGGCCTCCCCCGCTGCACCAGGCCGACTCCACCGCGGCGGAGATGGCGGAATCCGGGCTGTTCGATGTCACCCTCGTGCGCCCGTACCTGTGGTCCGTGACCTATACCGCGGACACGTACCTCGCACTGCTGAACACCTTTTCGAATCACATCGCGATGCAGACCGACAAACGCGATCACCTCTACGGCGAGGTTCGGCGGTTGCTGGCGAACCGTGCCGACGGAACCCTGGTCCGGCATTGGGGAGCGACCCTCACGATCGGCCGGCGACGGTCGACCGCGGGGTGACCGCTCATCGAGTGTCGGTGCGGTCCACGGCCTCTCCGTAGGCGTGGGCGGAAGTATCACAGGCCGCGATGAAATCGCCGGGGAAGCCGAGGGTGAAGGCGGACGCCGCCTCCAGGGTCGCAACGGCGTCCGCGGGTAGCGTCAGGGCCGTCGCCGCGAGATTCGTCTCCAGCTGGGCCGCGTTGCTCACCCCGATGATGGGCAGCACCGCGCGCGAGTGGTGCCGGGTCCAGGCTATGGCGACATGCGCCGGGAGCACGCCCAATTCGGCGGCGACCCGGGTCACGGCGTCCGCGGTGGCCCGCTCGTGGCCGGTCAGTTCAGCGGGATTCGAGCGATTTCCAGCGACACCGGTCAGCTTTCCCTGCGCCAGCGGAGCCCAAGCGGTGACCGAGAGCCCGAACGCCTCCGCCATGGGCAGCAACTCGCGCTCGATGTCGCGCTGCAGCAGGTTGTAGGGAACCTGCAGACCCGCGAACTCGGTCCAGCCGCGCAGATCGGCGAGCGTATTGGCCTGGGCCACAACCCAGGCGGGCGCGTCGGAAATGCCGATGTGCAGGACCTTGCCCGCGCGGACCATGTCGTCCAGCGCCCGCAGGGTCTCCTGGATGGGCGTGCGCCTATCCCAGACGTGCACCCAGTACACGTCGAGATAGTCCGTCCGCAGCCGGCGCAGACTCTGTTCGAGCGAGGCCACCAGGTTCTTGCGATGGTTGCCGCCCGCATTGGGGTCGGCGGCGTCGCGGGTCAGCGTGTACTTGCTGCCCAGAACGAACCGGTCACGACCCTCGATGGTCGCGCCGAGCACCTCCTCGCTCATGCCGTAGGCCGAGGCGGTGTCGATGAAGTTCCCGCCCGCCTCGGCGAAAACCTCCAGCACCCGGCGCGTTTCGGCCTCCTCGCGCAGCGCCATCGTGCCCAGGACCAGCTCGGACACCCGCAACCCGGTCCTGCCGAAAAGTCGATATCGCATCATGGCAAGCAGTCTGCGTCAGCTCGACGGCGGTAGGGAGGCCGGGCCACTACCACCCTCGACCGCCGCGCGAACCCGCCGGTTGCGGTGCGGCCTGCGCCGCGCATACGTGCGCGCGGTCAACGATGACCCCAGACCGTGCAGCACCACGCTGCCCGACACGGTCAGCACCATGACCGTCAGCGCGAGATTCGCGTCGTCCTCGTCGCGCAGCTGATTGAACGCCAGCAGCGCGAACACGATCGAGGTCGTGCCGCGCGGACCCAGCCCGCCGATGAGCAGACTCTCGATCCACGTGAGCCGGGAACCGATGAGCGACAACAGCACCGGCACGATCCGGATCACCGTCAGCACGGCCGCGCTGAACAGCCACAGCCGCCAATCCCCCACCTCGCCCAGGATGTACACCGCGACCGCGCCGAACGCGAACCACATCACGATGGTGAGCAGGAAGCCGACGTCGTCGATGAGCTCGAGTTCACGCAGGTGCTGTTCGCGCTTGCGGAAGCGGTGCATGGCCAGCCCGCAGACGAACGCGGCCACGAACCCGTTGCCGCCGATCTGGGTGGAGAGCGCGTAGGTCAGCAGCGGCGCCGCGACCAGAATCATCCGTTTGGCCTGCGAACTCATGAGATTCGCGCTGTCGGACCGATTACTCAGCCCCGCCAGCACCGCGCCGACCAGCACACCGACCGCGATCGCCTCGAGCGCTGCGGGCAGCGCGGTGCCCAGCGCCCCGGCGGGCGACTGCTGCTGGGTGACGTCACCGGCCACGATGAGCGCGAAAATGATGATGGGCGAGACGATTCCGTCGTTGTATCCGCTCTCCACGTTCAGGATGTCGCGCACCCGCGTCGGCAGGCGGCTGTCCCGCAGAATCGCCGTGGCCGGCGCGAAGTCGATGGGCACCACCACGCAGGCGACGACCAGCCATGTCGCCCAGCCGAACTGCGGCAGCACCAGCCATCCGAGCCCGACGGCTGCCGCCAGGCTCAACGGCATGGCGATGAACAACAACCGCAGCGCCGCACCCGGATTGCGCCCCAGCAGCCCGCCGCGCACCTCGACAGCGTCCACGAACAACAGCACCGCGAGCACGATCTCCGCGGTATGCAGCGCCACATCGGTATTGAGCGCGGTACCGATGCTGTCGCGGGTGCTCAGCCCCACCAGCGCCCCGGCGGCCACGACCACCACCGCGGGGCTGACGCGCCACGCGTCCAGCTTCGCGGCGAGCAGCGCCCACACAACAATGGTGACCGTCACGGCCAAGATCGAAGCAACCATTCGGCTATCTTGTCAGGAGCAGGGCGCACCCGCACGACGGCTACGACCCGGCACGCCGTCCACCGGAAGGGCCGTGGCTGACACCGCGATAGGTCGCCGCGGCATCGGATGAGTCCGCGCCCCGAATCATCGACGAGATCCGCGAACCGGCCGATCAGCCTGCCGGGCTCGATCAGGTCGAGACCGCCACCCTGACCAGCGGACTGACGGAACATCGCGAAGATCGCCGAGAGCTACGCGGGCACGATCCGGTCGACCGCGCCCGGCAACGACAGGGCCAGGGCCTCGTCCAGCCAGGACAGCGCGGTCGCCGAGGTGATCGGATCGCCGAGCAACTCGCCGGTCACACTCCAGTAGCGATCGACCCGCGCGCCGGACCCGCCGATGTGCAACTGCCGCCGCAACTCCGGGGTGTCCCGCTCCCCGCGGGCCCGCGCGTGCGCGTCCACGAAGCGATCCAGTTCGGCGCCCGGGCGGGGCGGAACACCCTCGGCGAGTCTCGAGCCCACCTCCAGGCACGCCTCCGCGACGCCGACCAGCAGACCGCGCCGATCCCGGACGCGGAATGGATCCCGCCGCCACAGCTGCTGTTTCAGCAGCAGCCGCACCGCCGGATCGGTCACCGCCGCAACGAGTTCGGCGAAGCCCACGAGCTGACCCGGGCTCGGCTCACCGGGCAACATCGGCACATTCATGGTGACGAACGCGTCGAGCAGATCCGGCGGCAGGGCGCTGAGCGCACCGTGCCAGAACATCACCAGGGTGTCCTGCGCGACCGTGCGATCGGCGACGCCCGCGAGCAGTTCCAGACGGGCCGCGCGGTCGTCCGGATCCGAGTCCCGCACCGCCAGCAGCGCGGCGCGCCGCCACGCGAGGGCCTCGACTTCGATATCGAGCGCGGCCCGCTCGGCATCCACCACCTCGCCGATCGATCGCTCACCGCCGAGCACCTCGGTGATCGCGGCCAACCCCAGCCCCAGCGCCCGCAGCCGCCGAATCAGCAGCAGGCGATCCACCGCGACCGCGGCGTCGAAGGTGCGATGCCCGCCGCCCGTGCGCTCGAACGCGAGAAGTCCGGTGTCGCAATAGAACCGGATCGTGCGCACCGGCACGCCCGTCGCCTCGGACAGCTCGCCGATCGGCGAGCGGCGCGTCTGCCGGCCGACCGTCACTTGAACCTCCACCCCGGTGGAGTTTCTACGGTACCGGCACCCGACAGAGCAGGAGCCGTCCCATGACCAGCCAGCCGACCCCCACCGCCGACCAGATCTGGTGCGCCGTAGCCGAAGAACGCGCGGCGCTGCTCGCACTGCTCGAACCGCTGCCCGAGACCGCGTGGGACACCCGCAGCCTGTGCGCCGACTGGCGCGTCCGCGACGTGGTCGCCCACCTGATCCTGAGCTCCGAAGTCCGGCTCCCCCGGCTGCTGCGCGAGCTGATCCGCGCCCGCGGCGACATCCACGGGCTGATCCGCGACAGTTCCATCGCGCACGCCGAACAGCACTCGGCCACCGAACTACTCGCCCAGCTGCGCGAGTCCGTCCCCGTGCGATTCACCCCGTTCGGCACCGGGCCCATCGACCGGCTCATGGACCTCGTCGTCCACGCACAGGACATCGCGATTCCCCTGGGCATCGATCACCCCGTGCCCGCGTTCGCGGGCCGGCTGGCACTCGAACACGTGTGGGGCATGCGCGATTTCCGGGCGCAGCGGCGCTTCCGGGGCCGCCGCCTGATGGCGACGGACCTGGATTGGGCCGCGGGCTCCGGTGCCGTCACCGAAGCCCGGGCCGTCGAACTGCTCATGCTGATAACCGGTCGAACCACCGGCTAGCGGCGAACCACCGGATCAGCGCAGTTTGCGCAGGAATTCGCGCAGATCGGTGATCAGCAGATCCGGGGTCTCCATCGACGGGAAGTGGCCACCGCGCTCGAACTCCGACCATCGCACGACGGTGTTCTGCTTCTCGGCGATACCCCGCACGGTGCCGTTGCCGGGGAACACCGCCACCGCCGTCGGCACGCCGGAGTTCGGCAGGTCCGCACCCCACTGCTGCGATTCCTTGTACAGGCGCATCGAGGAGCCGATCGTGTTGGTGAACCACAGCACCGAGATGTTGGTCAGCAGCATGTCCCGGTCGATGGCCTCGTCCGGCGTCGATGCGTCCGGGTTCACATAGGTATTCACCACGTCCAGCACCCAGGCCAGCAGACCCGCCGGCGAATCCGCGACCGCCGGAGCGAGGGTCTGCGGCCGGGTCGAATGTATGCCCGCGTATCCCGAGGTGTCCTGGCTGCTCCAATCCGACAGCGCCGCGAGCTTCTCCTGATCGGCGGCGCTGTACCCGGAGCCGTCCTCGTCCCACGCCGGGATGGTGATGGGGTCGTTGAGATGCACCCCGACCACGCGTTCGGCATCGATGCGGCCGAGGTTCGGGGCGACGAAGGATCCGGCGTCCCCGCCCTGCGCGGCATAGCGGTCGTACCCGAGTTCGGCCATGAGCGCGGCGATCAGCTCGGCACTGCGTTCGGTGCTCGCCTGCCCCGGCTGCCGCGTGGGACCGGAGAAGCCGAATCCGGGCAGCGTCGGAATCACCAGGTGGAAGGCGTCTTCGGGATCACCGCCGTGCGCGCGCGGGTCGGTCAGCGGTCCGATAACCTCGGTGAAATCGGCGAACGGCCACCCGTGAATCAAGACCAGCGGCAGCGCGTTCGGCTCCGGCGAGCGCACGTGCAGATAGTGCAGGCGCTGCCCGTCGATCTCGGTGACGAACTGCGGATACCGATTCCACGCGGCCTCGTGCGCCCGCCAGTCGTATTCGGTGCGCCAGTACTCGGCGAGCTCGCGCACGTACGCGGTCGGAATGCCGTACGACCAGTCCACGCCCGGCAGCTCGTCGGGCCAGCGGGTGTTGCCCAGGCGAGCGTGCAGATCCTCGAGCTGAGCGGCGGAAACATCGATCTGGAAGGGCTCGGAATTCGTCATGCTTCAACGGTAGAACCCGGTTAGGCCAGCCTCTGTCCTAAGAAAATGGCAACCTGGAGACATGCTCGAAACCTCGGCCCGGCTGCTGCGACTGCTGTCGCTCCTGCAGACCCATCGCGAATGGTCCGGTGCGGACCTGGCCGGCAAGCTGGGCGTCAGCGGGCGCACCGTGCGCCGCGACGTCGACCGCCTGCGCGAACTCGGCTACCCGGTCGACGCCGTGCAGGGGATCGCCGGCTATCGGCTCGGCGCCGGCAGCGCGCTGCCACCGCTGCTGCTCGACGACGAGGAAGCCCTCGCGGTGGCGGTCGGGCTGCGCACCACCACCGGCGGGACCGTCACCGGGATCGAGGAAGCCTCCCTGCGCGCCCTGGCCAAGCTCGAACAGGTCATGCCGTCGCGACTGCGGTATCGCCTGCAAGCCCTGCAGCGCACGGTCGTTCGCGTCGAGCCGGGCACCGGGCGCGTGGAACCCGATGCCCTGCTGGCCATTTCGGACGCCTGTCACCGCCGCGAGCGCCTGCGTTTCGACTACACCAACCACACGGGCGGGCAGTCGCGCAAGGAAGTCGAGCCGCACGCGCTGGTGAACTTCAACCGGCGCTGGTACCTGGTCGCCTGGGAGATCACCGCGCAGGACTGGCGCACCTACCGCGTGGATCGCCTCGATCCGCGCACGCCGACCGGGCCGCGGTTCGAACCCCGTGATCCACCGGACGGCGACGTGGTCACCTTCCTGTCGCACCGGCTCTCCTCCGGCGCCTGGCCCTTCCGCGCCACCGTCACCCTGCATCGCCCGGCAGCCGAACTCGCCGAACGCATCTGGGCCGGAATGGGCGTGCTGGAGGACGTGGACGAGCACAGCTGCCTGCTGCACGTCGGCGCGGATTCGCCCTGGGCGCTGTCCTGGATGATCACCTCCATCGACACCGATTTCACCGTCGTCGAGCCGCCCGAGCTGGTCGAACAGATCCGAAATCTGGCCCGCCGCTGCACCGCCGCCACCCCGGCGGCGAACCCCGCTGCGTCACAGTGACGTTCAGCGCCGGAACATTTCCACACCCGATAGTGCGATTGACGGCCGAAAGCCGGGGTACGTCAGGGGGCAGACGGGAGTCCGGCCACCACCGGGCGACCGGCGCAACACAACAGTCCCACTGTCGAAAAGGTAAGTCGCGATGCAGAACATCGCTGAGCGGATTCGCCTGTCGGCCATCCAGGTGTGGTGGTCGGCCCGCGATGCCGCGTTCATCGCCAGGTCCGAACAATTTCCCGCACTGAGCCATGCCAACGCGTCGTCGTCCTTGGCCGCGGTGGACGGGCTGATCGACAAGATCTGCCGGTCCGTCCCCGCCAATTCCGGGCAGGCCCCCGATCGCGAGTATCGCCCGGGATAGCGCCGCCCGATCTCGGCCGCGACCGCCGACGGGCGGGCCCGCGACCTAAGCTGGAGGGCAGGCGTTTTCCGGCTGCTGCCCCGAAGCGGCCCGCGCGAAGGGATCGGCGTCGTGACCATCGCATATCCACCCGGGCCCCGGCTGCCCCGTATCGTCCAGACCGCGATGTACGCGCAATGGCGCACCGCACTGCTCACCCGCGCCCAGCGGCGCTACGGTGACGTGTTCGGACTGCGCCTCGTTCCGCCCTACGGCAAACGCGTCGTCGTGTTCTCCCGGCCCGAGCACATTCGGCAGATCTTCGCCGCCGACCCCGCCGATCTGCATGCCGGCGAAGGCAATCGGCTGCTGGTGCACGTCATGGGCGAGCATTCGCTGCTGCTCACCGACGAGGCCGAGCACGCCCGCGCCCGGCGCCTGCTGATGCCCGCGTTCGCCGGATCCGCCCTGCGCGGCTATCGCACGCTGGTCGAGGCCATCGCCAAGACCCATATCGAACGCTGGGCGGGCCGGTCGCAGGTCCACACGCTCGATCGGATGAACGATCTGACGCTCGATGTCATCATGCAGGTGGTGTTCGGCATGACCGAGGAGACACGGCGCGCGGAACTCGCGCCCCGGTTGCGCCGCATCGTGAACATCAATCCCATCGTGTTCTTCGGCTGGAAGTACCCGCGCCTGCAGCGCTTCGGCCCGTGGAAGAGCTTCCACGACAACCAGACCGCGATGAACGAGCTGCTCTACCGCGAGATCGTGCAGCGTCGCGCCCACCCCGAACTGGCACAGCGCGCCGATGTGCTGTCCCGGCTGCTGGCCTTCGGATCCGGTGAGAACACCTCGGACGCACCGCTGTCCGACGCCGAACTGCGCGATCAACTGATCACGCTGCTGCTCGCCGGGCACGAGACCACCGCGTCGGCGCTGGCGTGGGCCTGCCACGAACTAGCGGCCGATCCCGCCATCCAGGATCTGGCCCGCGCCGCCGCGCTCGGGGGTGACGACAAATACCTGGAGGCCGTGCTCAAGGAATCCATGCGACTGCGCACCGTCATCGCGGCCACCGGGCGCAGGCTCACCCGGGACATGACCATCGGCGGGATCGATCTGCCCCGGGGCACGATCGTGTCCACCTCGATCCTGCTGGCGCACCGGCGCACCGACAGCTTCCCGGATGTCGCCCGATTCCGGCCCGAGCGCTTCCTCGACGGGAGCGTGGCCGCCAACACCTGGCTGCCGTTCGGCGGCGGCGTACGACGCTGCATCGGCGCGGGATTCTCGATCATGGAGGGCACCGTGATCCTGCGCGAAGTGCTGACGCACTACCGGCTTTCGCTGCCCGCGGGCGTGACCGGGGAGCGCGCCCGCATTCGCAATATCACCCACGTGCCCGCGCACGGCGCACCCGTGCGGCTCACCGCGCTCTGATCGGCCCCTGGGCATACGGCCCGGCCGGCTCCTGCCCGGCGAACTCCGCGCACTCCGGGCATTCGGTGATGACGGCGTGCCCGCATTCGGTCAGGTGCGCGAGAAAGCGATCGGTGGCCCGCAGCAGGTCGATGTGCTCGCGCACCTCCGCCCGCTTGGCGTCGATGAGGGCGATCCGCTCGTCGTGCCCGCCCACGCCCAGGCGGCGGATCTGAGCCAGCGACAGGCCCGTTCGCTGCAGCCGGCGGATGAGCCGGGCCACGTTCAGGGCCTGTGCGTCGTAGGTTCGGTGGCCCGACGGGCTGCGGCGTGGATGCAGCAACCCGACCGATTCCCAATGCCGCAGCACATGGGCCTCGGTGCCCAGCACGGCCGCGGCATCGCCGATGCGCAGCGGTTCGGTGGTGATCAACACTCGCCCCTTTACTTCAGGTCGACATCAAGTATTACCGTGCTCGCACCGCACCGGCCGCCGGGCCGATCTCCCAGCGGTGGATGGAGATTCAGCACATGTCCGATCCGGTTCATTCCCCCGGTCTGCTCGAATGCTGCACGGCCGTGGCCGGTCTGGCGCGCGGCCTGGTCCGCCCGCGCCCGCGTGACGAGCGGTTCCTGCGTTCGATCACCGATGCCGGGCTCCCCCGTCCGCGCGCCACGGTGCGGGTCACCGCGCTCGAGCAGGCGCCGCGCAGCGTGCCGACGGCGGCGATCGTGGAAGGAGTCCGGTCGCCGCGGCGGATCACCAACGCGCTCACCACCTTCCTGGTGCGCCATCCCGGGGCGACGTTCCTGGTCGACCCGAGCGTCTGTCTCGACGCCGAACGCCGGGCCATCGCACAGCTCGCGCCGATCCTGCGCGCGGTGGTGCGACCGCCCGCCGCCACCCTGGCGACCGTCACCGCGCTGGCGAACCAACCCGGCCTGCCCGCACCGGAATTCGCGCTGCCCACCCACGCGCACTGGGATCACGTGTGCGGCCTGCTCGATCTGCCCGGGCTGCCCGTGCACATGCACCGGCCCGAATACGACTGGGTCACCGCCGGGCCGGTCGCGCCGGTCGGCGGCGTCCGCGACGCACTGCTCGACCGGCCCGTGGTGCACTACGACCTGGACGGCCCGCCGGTGCTCACCTTCACCCGCAGCCACGACCTGTTCGGTGACGGCAGTGTCGTGCTGGTCGATCTGGCCGGTCACACGCCCGGCAGCATCGGCGTGCTCGCCCACACCGCGCGCGGCTGGGTGCTGCTGGCCGGTGACGCCGCATGGCACACGCTGCAGATCTCCGAGATCCGCCAGAAGTCCAGCTTCCCCGGCAATTTGGTGGATCACGATCGCGACCTGGCGTTCAGGACGCTGCATCGGCTGCACCTCGCGCGGCACGTCACGACCGTCGTCCCGACCCACGACCACGCCGCCGCTCTCACTCTCACGACTGATTCGGAAGCGGGTACGCACCCAGTAGCGTGATGCCATGGACGTCACGGTTCGCCCGGCACTCGCATCGGATATTCCCACCATGGCCAAGGTGCTCGGGGTCGCTTTCTCCGACGACCCCGTGTTCACCTGGCTCATTCCCGACGACAAAACCCGTCCCCGGCGCGCCGCCTTCATGTTCGAGGCGTTCATCCGATACCAGTTCTTCGCACACGGCGGCGCCGACGTCGCGCTCGACGACAATGGCGTACTGGTCGGAGCCGCGGTGTGGGCGCCGCCCGGTAAATGGAATTCCGGCGGGGCCGCGACCCTGCGCGTTTTCCCCGCGCTCGCGCGTGCCCTGCGCCTGCGACTCGCGCAGGCCGGCCGGATGGCCGATGCGATGGCCGCGCACCATCCGAAGGAACCGCACTGGTATCTGGCGTTCATCGGCACGCTGCCGAGTGCGCGCGGGCGGGGTTTCGGTCAGGCCCTGCTCAATTCGCGGCTCGATCGCTGCGACGCCGAGGGCGCGCCCGCGTATCTGGAATCCAGCAAGCCCGACAATGTGCCGTACTACGAGCGGTTCGGATTCGAGAAGACCGGGGAGCTGGATGTCACCGATGGCGGTCCGCTGATGTGGCCCATGTGGCGGACGCCGCGCTGAGTCGCGGGCGCGGCGTGTCCGTGGGCGCCGGCAGCGGGCACGCCGTGATATCAGTTAGCTGAGAATGCGACAAAACCGGCACTTTTGCATCGGCTGTCCGTTGGAACCGGTAGGGCGGCCGATGCGGCCGCCGCGAAGGAGTTGATCATGAGCCTCATCGGCGCGGTACTCGGATACATACTGACGGCATTCATCCTCGTGATGCTCGCGCGGCTGATTCTGGACTGGATCGCCACGCTCAGCGACAACCCCTCCTCGACGTATCGGGCGCGCGAGATCACCCACAAGCTGACCGAGCCGGTGATCGCGCCGGTGCGCAAGGTGCTCCCGCCCATCCGCGCGGGCGGGCTGGCCATCGACCTGGCCTTCACCATCGTGTTCGTGCTGGCGATCATCCTGCGCTCGGTCTTCTTCAGCCTCTGAGGGTTTGCTCCGCCCCGCCGCGCTCGACCCGCGGCGCGGCGGAGTTCCCGGAGAAATCGTATTTCATTCACAAGAATCGCATTTCGCCCAATTCCGTCATTAATGGCTTTCGGAGTTGGTTCCACTGTCGGGAATCCTGCGGGCAGGTAGCATCTCGCAATGGCCTACCAACAGTGAGGAACCCGATGACTCAGGACGAGAATGTGTCGATGTCCTTTCCGCCGGCTGAGCCTCCGCCATTTCCCGAACCCGAACCGCAACCGGCGAAGCGTGGAATGTCCCGTCGCAAACTCGCCGCGATCGCCGGGGTGCTGCCGCTGGGCGCGGCCGCCGTCGGCACCGCGTTCCTGGTCCGGGGCGAAGACGGCAACCAGCACGCCGAAGTGCGCAACAGCGCCGAGACTCCCGCCCGCACCGCCGCGGGAGCCGACACCATCCCCACGCAATCCGCGCCGCCGGAGGGGTTGCAGCCCGAGATCTCGAAGATCGGCAGCCGGCATATCGCCGCGCTGCACGCCATTCACAACTATTTGGCTCATATCTCGAACTACGAACCGCAATCGCTGGACGCGTATTTCGCCGGCGCCATCGAAACGACCACCGGCGCGTGCCGTCAGCAATTGATCGATACGCGCAATTCGACGCGAGAATACTTTCTCTCCACCAACAGTCGTTGCCAGGTCATCGAATTCAACGCCGGATTGCGCGCGATCACCGGCACCACCGCCCTGGGCATCGGCTACGTCAAACAATCGACCTCGAGCGATCTGGATCCGATCCCCTCGATATCGCTGATCGCCGCGGCCGTGACCGCCGAGGAGCAACCCGACGGCCGCTGGTTGATCAGCGACGTCAAACGCATCTCCACCTGATCGCACGCCACGCCGGGTGAATCGCCGAAGGGGCCGGCAACCTCGCGGCACAAGTGTTTCGTTCACCGTGCGTGGATCCCTCGCGCCCGGCCCGCCGGTAGGCCACCGTCGTCGATGCAGAGATTCGCATGTCCTCACCCTCATCGACGCAAGGACGCGATATGACCGTCACCGACGAATACCTCGCCAACAACGCCGAGTACGCCGCGCAGTTCAGCGGCCCGCGGCCACTGCCGCCGAGCAAGCATGTCGCCGTCGTGGCGTGCATGGACGCCCGGCTCGATGTGTACCGCATTCTCGGGCTGGGCGACGGCGAAGCCCATGTCATCCGCAATGCCGGCGGGGTGGTGACCGACGACGAGATCCGATCGCTGGCCATCAGTCAGCGACTGCTGGGCACCACGGAGATCATCCTCATTCACCACACCGACTGCGGCATGCTCACCTTCACCGACGACGACTTCAAACGTTCGATCCAGGACGAGACGGGGTTGAAGCCGGCGTGGTCCGCCGAGGCCTTCCCGGACCTGGACGAGGATGTGCGCCAATCGATTCGGCGCATCGAGTCGAGCCCGTTCGTCACCGCCACCACGTCCCTGCGCGGGTTCGTGTTCGACGTCGCCACGGGCAAGCTCAACGAAGTAGTGGGCTGAGTCGCTCGCCCTCGAGTCAGGTGAGAGGTGACTCGAGGGCGGGTCCGGCACCCGCCGGTCGCCCGGTGCGGCGCCAGATCCAGATCGCGGAGGCCGTGAAGGCGAGGGCGCAGGTCAGGCCGAAAGCCATGGCGCCGAGGCGGAAGTGCCAGGGGGCGAGCTCGGTGAGCGGGGCGGCGGCCGCCGCGGGCGGGAATATGCCGAAGGCAGCCGAGGTGGCCGCGAGATAGACGCACAGTGCCAGGCCGATCCAGGTCAGCGGGCTGCGTCTTCGCCACTGCCTATCCGCCTGCTCGCGCCCGGTTCGGGCCTGCGGCGGGACGGCATCACGGTTCGACTGATTCGCCGGGCGGCTGATCATTGCGACAGCTTACTTCTGGCAAACATTGAATCCGGGACTCGAAAGCTCGCCTCGCGAGTCTCGCGATCTCGGGTCGGCGATCGGGCGGCGCGGAACCGCGGCCGGGCCGTCGCGAGAACATGATTCGCTCGGCGTCGGAGCATCCGGTGTACGTATTCGACCCCGCCCGGTCGAGTACATGACCTGGGTCACGCGCTGTTACGCAGTCGCCACCGCCGGTGTCTCGATGGCATGACTCGAAACAGCACCACCTCCAAGACCGAAGTCGTCGTCATCGGCGGCGGGTACGCCGGCACCGTCGCAGCCAACCGATTGGGACAGCGCGAGGACGTCGCGGTCACCCTCGTCAACGCGCGAAGCAGATTCGTCGAACGACTGCGCCTGCACCAGCTGGTGGCCGGCAGCGGGACGGTGACCGCGGACTACGGCCCGCTGCTCGGCGAACGGGTGCGCCTGGTCGTCGACGCCGCCGACCGGATCGACACCGCGAGCCGGATCGTGCGCCTCGCCTCGGGACGCGACCTGGGCTACGACTACGTCGTCTATGCCGTCGGCAGCACCGCGGCGGTGCCCGGCGCGATACCGGGCGCGACCGAATTCGCCTATCCCCTGGCCGAATTGGAGAACGCCGAGCGGCTGCGGGCACGGCTCGCGGAGCTGCCCCCGGGCGCACCGGTCACCGTCGTGGGCGGCGGACTGACCGGCATCGAAACCGCGGCCGAGTTGATCGAACAGGGCTGGGACGTCACCCTGGTGTGCGGCGGCAAGCTCGCGCCGACCTTCTCCGAGCGTGCCCGCGGCGCACTGGCGGATTGGCTGGCGCGACATGATGTCCGGGTGATCGAGGGGATGCCGGTGACGGCGGTGCGGGCGCGGCGGGTGCTGCTGGCCGACGACAGCGTCGTGCCCGGCGCGGTCACCATCTGGACCGCGGGCTTCGGGGTTCCGGAACTGGCGCGGCGCAGTGGTCTGCGCACCGATCGGCTCGGCCGACTGCTCACCGATGAAACCCTGACCAGCCTGGACGACGATCGCGTACTTGCCGCGGGCGACGCCGCCGCACCGTCCAACAGGCCGCTGCGCATGAGCTGCCAGGCCGCCGGCCCACTCGGCGCGCAGGCCGCCGAAACGATCCTGAGCCGCGTCGCGGGCACGCGGCCAGCGGCGCTGGACATGGGATTCCTGGGCGCGAACGTCAGCCTGGGTCGTCGTGCGGCGGTCGTCCAGTTCACCCACAGGGACGACACGCCTCGCCGGCTCGTGTTGCGCGGGCGCGTCGCGGCCCCGGTCAAGGAGGGCGCGACCCGGGCCACGCTGTGGGCGATCCGCACCGAAGCCCGCAGGCCCGGCTCACTCATCTGGGCCAAAGGCGGCCCGCGGCCCGCGGCGGTCGTGCTCGACGCCGAGGAGGTCGGCAACCCGTGAACTCCCCCGACGAGCACGCCGAGCGTTTCACCCTGCTACGGCCGCTGCTGTTCACCATCGCCTACGAGATCCTCGGCTCCGCAACCGAATCCGACGACGTGCTGCAGGAGAGCTATCTGCGCTGGGCCGAGGTCGAGCTGTCGGCGGTCCGGGACACGAAATCGTATCTGGCGCAGGTGGTCACCAGGCAGGCACTCAATGTCCTGCGGTCCCGGACGCGTCGCCGGGAGGAGTACGTCGGGCCGTGGCTGCCCGAACCGCTGCTGCTGGCGCCGGACGCAGCGGCGGACGTCGTGCTCGCCGAATCGGTCTCCATGGGCATGCTGATCCTGCTGGAGACGCTCACGCCCGAGGAGCGCGCGGTCTTCGTCTTGCACGAGGTCTTCGGCTTCGAGCACGACGAAATCGCCGGGGCGGTGGGCAAATCCGCGTCGGCGGTGCGTCAGCTGGCCTATCGCGCTCGCGGGCACGTGCACGCCCGCCGTAACCGGTTCGGCCCCGTCGACACCGCCCGCACGGGCGAACTCACCGACCGGTTCCTGAACGCCGCCGCCACCGGGGATCTGGACGGGCTGCTGTCGCTGCTGGCGCCGGACGTCCACTGGACCACCGACAGCGGCGGCAAGGCGTTCGCGGTGCGTGAGCTCCTGATGACCGGCGCGACGCGGGTGGCCGTCATGCTCGTGACCCTGATGAAGGCGATACACCGGCTGCCCGACACCCGCATCGAGCAGGTGCACTGCAACAGCGATCCCGCGGTCGCGATCTACCGGGGCGAGCGGCTCGAGGCCGTGGTTGTGCTCGAGTTCGCCGGCGGAAAGATCGTCAACGGCTACGGGATTCGCAACCCGGACAAGCTCGCCGCGCTCGGGGTGACGCGCGTGATCAGCCGCACCGCCGAATCCCCCGACGCCCGGGGATGAACGGGCCGCGCACGCGCCACAACGCACGACGGCCGGACGCGTGATTGCGTCCGGCCGTCGTACCTGTGGCTGTGCTCAGCGCTTGCGCGCGATTCCCGCGACGACCATCGTCTCGAAGTCGGTCAGCTTGTGCGGCTCCATGGTGTCGTCCGGGCGCCATTCCGCGCACGGCCGCACCGTCGGAGTATCGAGCGGTTCGAGATCGCCGAAGAGCGCCTCGATTTCCTTGATCGGGCGCAGCCGGCCGCGCCCGAACGCGTCGATGATCTTCCGTTCCGTCGCGATGGCCTCGCGGGTCTCGCCGGATCGGAAGTGCGAAATGTAGATCAGGCTATCTGTGGGCACCTGCTCGGTCCAGTAGCGAACCACGCCCGACGGATCCTCGTCGTCCTCGAGAAAGCTCAGGACGGCGGCAAACAGGATACCGACCGGCTCGTCGAAGTTGATGAGCCGCTTGACATCTTCGTGTTCCCGGATCGCTTCGGGTTTGCTCGCATCGGCTTCGACGAAGGCGATACCGGAGTCGACAGCGAGCAGTGCGCGGCCGTGGCCCGCCACGAACGGATCGTTGTCGACGTAGACGATGTGGGCGTCCGCGTGCTGCTCGCGCGCCACCTGGTGGACGTCGGAATTATCGGGATCGGGGAGGCCGCAACCGATATCGATGAATTGCCGAATGCCCTGCTTCGCCATGCTGCTCACCGCGCGCCGGACGGCGTGGCGGTTCGTAATCGCGAGTTGGTCGGAACCGGGCAGGTCGCCCTTGAAGTAGTCGCCGACATCCTTGTCGACACCGTAGTGATCCCGGCCGCCGAGTACGTAGCTGTATACGCGTGCGACACTCGGCCGCGATTGCCGTTGTCGCATGGTGTTGATGTTCAACTCTCACACCCCTTTACCCTCCGTGCACCAGCGGGTTTGTCGATCGCACGGGAAGCTCGCCTCCGGCAGAACCTTGATTGAAGATCATTCCAGATCAACGCTCGGACGGAACGCGCTTTCCCTCAGACAATACCGTGACGAACCCACGCTCAGACCCTCTCATGGCAATAACGCTCGCGGGTTGCGGATGACGAACCTCGATGCGCCGCAGCAGGTTCCACCAGGCATCGTTACTGAGACTCACATTCGTTTGCGAGTCATGCGGAAACCTACCGTATCGAGGTCACGCCCCGGTAGCGCCGCATGTCCTCAGCCCGTCACCTCGGCGGCCTTGCCGCGCCCGGCGCGACTGCTCGCGACCAGTTCGTCCAGTTGCCGCTCCGCGCGTTCGGCGCGGGTGAGGGTCTGCAGCCGGGCGTCGTCGAGGGTGGCCATTCGCGCGGCCGATTCCTGGCGCACCTGCTCGAGGGCCGTCGCCGAGTCCGCGCGCACGGCGGCGATATCGGCGGCGGCGGCGCGCTGGACGGCCGCCATCTCGGACCGCACCCTGTCCAGTTCCTCCCGCACCCGGGCCAGCTCGTCCCGGGTCTCCGCGACCACCTGATTGCGTTCCGCCACAGCCTGTTCCGCGCGTTCGATGGCCCGTTCGGCGTCGGCGGCACGCTGCACGGCCAGATCGCGTTCCGCGCCGGCGGCGGTGATTCGCTGCGTGGTGTCCCGGCGCACCTGCTCGATCTCCGCGACGGTCTTGGACCGGGCGAGTTCGATCTCCTCGGTGGCCTGCTGGCGGGCCCGCTCCACATCCTCGGCGGCTTCCCGGCGAATTGTCCGCACGTCGGCCTCGGCCTCGGTGCGAGCGGCGAAGACGTCGTCGGCGGCCTGCTTGGTGATCCGCTCCATTTCTCCGAGCGCGTCGTCACGGGCACTGAGCGCCTCGGCGATTCGGCCCTCGGCGGCCTCGGCCGCGGTGATCGCGTCTTCCGCGGCGGCCTCGGCGGCGGTGCGCGCGTCCTCCGACTCACGCCGGGCCTGTTCGGCGCCGACCATGGCCATCTCGGCCTCGGCGATCTTGCGTCCCGCGTCCGCCTGGACCGCCTGGACCTGCGCCTCGGCCACGGAAGGGTCGGCCAGCGTGGACAACTCGGCCACACTGGCGGCCAGCGTCGTGTTCAGCTGCTCCGCCAGCGTCCGGAACTGAACCAGCAGCTCATCGGCCCGTAATCGGGCCACGGTCACCGGACCGCGTTGCGTCACAGTGACGTTCGCGGCCGGACCCGCCACCTCCTCCTGCGACAGCCGCTGTCGCTCTCGCCACGCTCGCCAGCGCGTGTGGTCCGGGTGTTCACAGTATTCCGAGGGCCTGCCCGGCCCGCCGCCGCGGGTAATCGGCTTGGTGCAGCCCGGGTAGTTGCAGATGCTCGACACCGCAGAATCGTAGCGTTTGTTCCGTCATTTCCAACGCAACAACACGAAACGAATCCCGTTCCGCCCCAAATCAACCCATCGCGCCCTAACCTCCGATAAGTGAACCTTATCGGGCGTCAGCATCCCGACCTTCCCGTTCTGACGTCGCAAACAATACGTTTACGTTTGGTCGCACCAAACGAAACGTATCTACAACTAAACCCACCAAAAACTGTGCACCCCTGTACACCCGTCCCATTCCCGCCAGATCGCCCGAATCGGAGACCGCCGTACTGCCCCGGACTTGGGACACCGGTCAAGCGAAGCCGTTGTCCCGCAGGAACGCGAACCATCCCCTCGGGTTCTCCAGCTCCTCCGGAGACGCGAATTCTCGGTATCGCGGCCCGACCAGGTACTCGTTGAAGAAGGTCAGCAGGTCGGGCGCTACGACCCGGGAGGCGTCCTTCTCGGCGTACCGCCAGAAGTACTGGTCCGCGAACATGACCTCGCCGGAAGTGAGACTCACCAGAAAGAGGTCGTTACCGAGAAGCCCGACCCTGATCCAGTGCTCGTCCAGGCGGCAGCACTCCCCGTCAGGGTCCATGATCTCGCCCTGGAGGCGCCGGGGGTTCAGACCGAGGTCGAGGTAACCGGCCCGCGGGTGCTCGGTGATGCCGAACAGGGCGATCAACTCGGGAGGCACCCGGAGATCGTCCCGAGGGGAGCCGGCGTGGGCCGGGCCGCCTCGGTACTCGGCTTCGAAATCAATGCACTCGAGGTACGCATCGAGGAGCTGGCGCTCATCGAGTTCCACACCGGGCGCGAACTGTGCGATGTAGTCGTCATAGTCACCATTCGGCAGGAGCGCCCGCAGCCGATCGACCTTCGCGGCCACCTCGGCGTGGGTCGCCCGGGCCATATCGGCGGGGAACAACAGCGGATAGTTCACAGGCTTCTCGAAGCGCAGTCTCGCCATGGTCTGCTCGAATTCGGGGAACTCGGACCGCGCCCTGCCGATCGCGGACTCGGCGGATTGTCGCTTCTCGGGAGCGAATCGCTCGGCCAGCGCGGCCGCACCCGGGTTGGGCACGGGCTCGAAGTCCCGCGGGTCCGCGGCCTCCCTGGGCCCGTAGCCGTCCGCCAACACCCAGAGGAAGTCCCCGAAATCGCTGGCGACAACGCCCAACTCGCCATCACAGCCGAGGAAGACAACTGGCTGGTCGACCAGGTCGCGGTCCGGGCGCACCTGCCAGAACGCGGCCGTTCCGCCGAGTCTGTCCTGCCCGAACTTCCAGAAAATCGCCGCGGGGTCGGCACTTCCCGGTTGCAGGGTCTCGGCCGTCACCTCTTCCTTGGAGAGCCCGGGCCATGCGTGGAAGTCGACACCGGACCTACCACGTATGTCGAACTCGATGTGCGCCAAGGCTTCCAACTGCGGGGGTACCGGCGGGGTGTGTTCCCGGCCGGTGTTCGTCGTATCGACCACGACGGAGTTCTATCAGGGGCTCCCGACCGGTTCTTCCGGGGCGACCCGGCCGTTAGTGCTTCGTTGGTGGATGCGGAGTGGCGCATCCGACCATGGGTTCAGACACAAAGCAACGGTGATCCGAACCGCACCAGCGGGGCTGGTCCACCCACCAGAAAGGTGACAAGACAATGACCAGCTCCGCCAAGCCCGCCCTCAAACGAGTCGTCCTCGCCGCGTCGGCGTTCGCCCTCGCCGCCGGCGGCATGCAGCTCGGCATCGCCCCGGCCTACGCCGTGGCCGGGCCGACCTCGAAGTACGAGTGCCGCGACCTGCAGACCCCGGGTAGCCTGTTCCCCGGCGACGAGGTGGCCTGCACCCTGACCGTCAGCACCGCCGGCAACGACACCTTCAGCAATGTCGTTGCGGAGGTGACCATCCCGAGCAACACCGTCTACCAGTCCGGCGGGACCCTGCAGGGCACCCAGAAGGTTGTGTTCAATCTGGGTGAGGTCACCAAGGCCAAGCCCGGCACCGGCACCCTGACCGTCATGGTCGCGGGCACCACGCCCGACAAGACCGCCATCTCCAGTGAGGCCGTCGTCAAGGGCTTCGCCCCGAACGGCGCGTTCGACACCACCGCGGCGTCCAACACCCTCATCACCACTACGGTCGGCACCGGGCAGGGCGCCAAGCTCACCGCCAAGGAGGATCGCGCCTCGGTCAACACCTTCGGTCGCGCCGAGACCCCGATCTCCGAACTGGCCGACGCTCCCGCCGGTGTCACCCCCAAGATCGAACTGGTGACCAGCGCCGAGCCGAAGAAGGGCTACATCGCCTTCTCGATCATCGACAACGGGCAGAAGATCGCCTGGACCGCGCTGTGCACCGCGTCTGCCACGGAGAAGACCGAGGCCTTCACCGTCAAGATCTCGGCCCCCGGCCAGACCACGGTCGAGTCGAAGGTGACCGTGCTGCTCGGCAACAACGTCGCCAACCAGGGTCTCGTCGCTCCCGCGGAGTGCAAGCAGAAGCCCTGACCCAGAAGCTGATCCGCGCAGGCGGGTCGAGAATGCGCGGTCGGTGCGGCTACCCGAAGCCACACCGGCCGCGCATTCGTGTGTGCGAATCCCCTGAATGCCGCGACTCCCGGGCATTCTCTTTCGTGCGGGCCGGGCTCGAAGGTTATGGCCCGGATGGATTGGGCACGCCGTACCGCGCCCGCCTCGAACGCGCGAGCTGATCAGTCGCTCGATGGCGACACGTCGAGCGGTTCGGCTCGGCATTCTTGACGCTTCGTCGGAGAGCTACCTAGGGTGCCAGGGGTAGGTGCGAGCGCCTTCGTGCGGGCCGTGCACACGGTGAGGGGTGGGGATGCGAGCCGACAGCGTGCTGTGGCCGGACGGCTCGGCGGGAGTCGCCGAGATGGTCGTCGAGCCCGAGACCGTAGCCGATCTGAATCTTGACCAGGTGATCGCCGCGGTGCTGCGGGACGGGCACGAATACGAGCTCGACTCGGTGTTCAGGCGGCCGGTCCGGGACCTGGAGGTCGTACGGTATCGGCAGGAAGTCTTCGCGGACCTGGGAAGTGACGCCGTCCGCCGGGTCTTCGACGATTTCGCGGCCGGGATGCGACGCATGTGGCGGCGGCTCGCCGGCGCGGAGAAACTCACCCATCCCCTGCAGCAACAGCGGTGGCGGCTCGACGCCGCGGCCGAATACGTCACGGCGGTCGCGCACATGGCCGCGGAGCTGGCGGACCTCGAGCTGACCTCGCGGGCACTGCGGCGGTGGCGGGCATTCCTCGACTTCTCGGTCGCGGGTTCGCAATTCGGCCGGCTCGCCGAGGATGTCCGGGAGGTGCAGCGGGCACTGGCCACGGTTCGATACAGCATTCGGCTCATCGACGGGACCGTCGAGGTGGGCGCGGCCGGTGACGACGCGGACTACAGCGCGACGGTCGCGGATCTGGTCTCCCGCTTCGGCGCCGGGCCGCCACCCGCGGTTCGACGGGCGGGTGAGTGGGCCGACATGAATCAGATGGAGGAACAGATCCTCGACCGGGTCGTGGCCCTGCGACCCGAGGCGTTCGCGCGGCTGACCGAATTCGCTGCCCGGCACCGGGATTTCGCCGACCTCGACGTCGTCACCTTCGATCGGGAAATCCACTTCTACCTGCTGTACCTCGACTTCGCCCGGGGTCTTGCCGCCGACGGCCGCACGATGTGCCTGCCGGAGTTGGCCTCCGGGCCCGCGGAAGTGCGCGCGGAGCGGGCTTTCGATCTCGCGCTGGCGAATCGCCGACGGGGTAGCGATCAGCCGTTGGTGTGCAACGACTTCCAACTGTCCGGGCCGGAGCGGATACTCGTGGTCACCGGCCCGAATCAGGGCGGGAAGACCACCTTCGCGCGCATGGTCGGCCAGCTCGCCTACCTCGCCGCACTCGGCTGCCCCGTGCCGGCTGCATCGGCTCGACTGCCCCTCCCGGACAGGCTGACCACGCATTTCGAGCGCGCCGAACAGGCCACCGATACCGATGGCCGCCTGCTGGCCGAGCTCGAACGGATGCGCGACACGCTCGAGCACGCCACCGCGGACAGCGTGATCGTCCTGAACGAGAGCTTCAGCTCGACGAGCACCGTGGACGGCGTGCGGATCGGCCTCGAGGTGCTGCGGCAGATCATCGCGCGAGGGTCGATCGCGGTGTGGGTGACGTTCTTCGACGAGCTCGCGCACGCGGGACCGGAGACGGTCAGCATGGTGGCGGTCACCGAGCCGGATGATTCGGCACAGCGCACGTTCCGGATCGTGCGACGGCCCGCCGACGGCAACGCCCACGCCGTGGTGCTGGCCGAACGATACGGGCTGACCTACGAGCGAGTGACGGCGAGGATCGCACGATGAGGGTCGATCTGCTGCAACCGGCCGGCGTGACGCCACGCATCGCGGCCAACGGCGACCGCGCGTTCGACGATCTCGGCATGGAGTCGCTGTACAGCGCCATGTCCGCCGGCGACCCGATCGTGCTGGAGGCCGTGCGCGCGATCGTGCCCGCGACCCTGATCGACCCGGAGGTGATTCGCTACCGCCAGGCCGTGCTCACCGACTGTCTGGCCCACCCCGCCGTGGTGCGCGAGCTCTACGCGATAGCGGTCGAGCCCACCGGGATTCGCCGCTGGCCGCTCGCCCCGGGACGTCAGAGCGGCGGCAAGATGCTGCTGTCGCTGCAACCGTTCACCGATCTGCTCTCGTGCCTGCGCAGGCTGCGCGCGCTGTGTGAGCGGAACGCGTCCGTGTTCGGCTCGGCCGGGCTCACCGGATTGGTCGCCGCGGTGAGCGAGCGGTTCGACGACGCCTATCTCGACACCGTCGAATCACACCTGGCCGCACTGTATTTCGAGAACGGCGTACACCTCACCGCCGGGCTCGGCGTCGGCAACAAGATCGCGGATATCGTCCTGCACGAGCCGGTGCGGCCGCGCCGCACCCGGTTCGGGATCGGGCGGCGTGCCGATCGCGCCTTCCGCCCCATCGAGGATCCCGAGGCCGCCGCGAACCCGGCGATGAATCCGATCAAGCAGTTACAGGACCGCGCGCTGGCCGAGGTCGCGGAGATCGTCGCCTACGCGGCCGACCACGTCCATGACTTCTTCCAGCGGCTGCGCACCGAACTCGCCTTCTACATCGGCTGTCTCGCGCTGCACGATCGGATCGACGCGGCGGGCTTGCCGACCTGTATGCCGGTCGTCCACGACGCGGGCAGGCCGCGGCTGCGCTGCGCGGGACTGCGCAATCTCGCTCTGTGCCTGTCCTCGGGCCGCGCGGTGGTCGGCAACGATGTGCGGGCCGATGACCGCACCCTGATCGTGGTCACCGGCGCCAACAACGGCGGAAAGTCCACGTTCCTGCGCGGTCTCGGCACCGCGCAGTTGATGATGCAGTCCGGCATGTTCGTCCTGGCCGATGCCTTCGAAGCCGATGTCCGCGACGGCGTTTTCACCCACTTCGTCACCGACGAGGACCGCACCATGACCCACGGCAAACTCGTGGACGAACTCGCCCGCATCAGCGCCATCGTCGACCGCATCTCCCCCGATTCCCTACTGCTGTGCAACGAATCCTTCGCCTCCACCAGCGAACGCGACGCGACCCGCATCGCGACGCCCCTCGTCGCCGCCCTCACCGAATCGGGCGTGAAGCTCGTGTTCGTCACCCATCTCTACGAATTCGCTCGCGCCCGCCACGCCGCCGCCCACTCCACCGACCTGTTTCTCCGGGCCGACCCGTTGCCCACCGGCGCCCGCACGTTCCACCTGAACCCCGCTCCGCCACAACCCGGCAGCCACGCGACCGAGATCTTTCACCGCGTATTCGACAGCGACGCACGCTGACCCGAATTCCCGCACGGAAAATGCCGGAGCACCTCATCGGTCGCTGCCGGCATTGAACCGCACCCGCCTACGCCTGAATCACTTCGATGTTCACCATCGCGTTGAAGGAATCGCAGCTGGCCCAGGACTGGTTCTGGCCGTACTGGGGCGGGCCGTACTTCCAGTAGGTGAACGGCACGGGCCAGGCGACGCAGGTGAGCTTCACCTGATGCCATGTCGGCAACTCGCAATTGGACATTCCGCCGGTATTGAATACGTTGTACACGTGGCAGTTGGCCTGCCACACCGGTACGTCCGCCTGTGCGGCGCCCCCACCGGCAAGAACGGTGCCCACGGCTGCGGTTGCAACAAATGCTCCGGCGGCAATCCGCTTCGCTGATAGCATTTCGACCTCCTGAATCGATGTTGTTTTGAACATCGCGTGGCGGGGTCGCACACGTTACTTATTCGCCGACGCGCTGAAAAACACCTATCTGACCGGCCATATGCAAATCTCGACTGGATTCGACCATTCTGTGCGGCGGTTCGGCCTCAAAATCAACTACGGAATTTCGGTAAATCAGTTGCCTGCCGGCACCAGCCATTCGACCATTCTCCCACCGCCGCGATATTCGGCCGAAGCGGGAGTGTTTCCTCGATCAGTCGAGGCGGGCGCGGAGCAGCGGCAGGCCGGGGCCTTCGAGGTCGGCCAGGGCTGCGGGGCGGGCGGCGATCGCCATGACGATCGCCTCGCCGGGGCCGGTCACTTCGGGTCCGGCGCCGTGCTGCCAGGGCAGGTCGGTGGCGGTGAAGCGGAGGCCACGGGTTCGGCGTCCGGGGCGGATGAAGGGGTCGGGATGGCGCAGGACCGAGAGCAGATGGGGAGCCGGGACGGCACGGGGCAGGGCGAGGGCTCGGCGGATGTCCTGGTGATGGATCAGGGTGTCGGCGAGCGCTATTCGGGGAACGGTGCGGGCGGCCAGACCGGATTCGATGGTGGCTTCGAACCGGGTCAGGAGTTCTTCGAGTGACAGTTCCCGCCCGCGGCGAACATAGTCGGCGTTCATCCGGTCGAAAGAGCCGCGCGCACGCACGGTTTCCAGAACATAGGTCAGCGGCGGGGTGGATTCATAGAGAAGGTGGGCAATGACGTCGCGTACTTGCCAACCGGCGCACAACGATTCGGTGGCCCACTGTTCGGCGGTGAGGGTGCGCAGCAGTTCGGCGAGGCTGCGGCGCTCGTGCGCGATCATCGCACGGGTTCGGGTTGCCATGGGCCTACTCAAGCACCCCACACGA
Organism: Nocardia sp. NPDC005978; assembly: GCF_040614455.1. Lineage (NCBI taxonomy): Bacteria > Bacillati > Actinomycetota > Actinomycetes > Mycobacteriales > Nocardiaceae > Nocardia > Nocardia sp. NPDC005978. The sequence goes on along the minus strand of NZ_JBEXUS010000024.1, from coordinate 17,685 downwards.
CCCAGCGGAACAAGGCGCGTGAGCGGGTCTCGCGGAATGCGCCAGCGCAGAAGTTCGGGACCGACAACCCACGCATTCGTCACGTGACCATCAAATCGGCACCTGCCCTGCCTGGTTCGGGAAGGGCAACGTCGTGCGATCCCACCTCCGCCGATTTCCACACACGGAGGTATAGTGATTCCTATACTTCCGGAATGGCCGACCAGGAGTGGGAGATCTACGTTGTGAACGAGGTCCGAGACTGGATCGAGGATCTGGACGAGCTGAGCTACAAGAGAGTGGTCGAAGCAATCGACGCGCTGTCCGATTTCGGTCCGGGGCTGGGCCGACCGCTGGTCGACACGATCAGCGGGTCCTCGTTTTCCAACTTGAAAGAGCTTCGGCCAGGCACTGTTCGGATACTGTTCGTGTTCGACCCGTGGCGAACGTGCATCCTGCTGGTGGCGGGCGACAAAGCGCGACGCTGGGCTTCCTGGTACCGCACCGCAATCCCCTTGGCGGAGCAACGATATGAGCAGTACGTGAAGGATCGGCGAGAGGAAGAAGAGGGTCGGCGATGAGCGGATACTCTCGTTGGAAGGACATTCGGGGCGATTTTGTCGAGCGTGCGGGTGGCGAAGCCGCCGTGCAGGCCGGCAAGGAACAGCTTCTTGCGGAAATCGTGGGACATCGGCTGGCCGAGATCCGCAAGAGCCGCGGTTTCACCCAGCAGCAACTTGCCGTGCGTATGGGTGTGACCAAGGGCCGGATCTCACAGATCGAACGAGGTCATATCTCCGGTCAGGAGGTGCTCGCCCGATATGCGACGGCACTCGGGGGTCGGCTGCACCAGTCGATTCATTTCGACGATGGAGACGTTGCCGCCATTGCGTGACCGTTCCTGAGCTACGTGCCCTGCCTCATCGTTCGCGGCGGTACAGCCGCATGGTCAGCGGGCCGAAGACCGCCACCAGCGCCGCGCAGATCCCCAGCACCCGCGCGACCTCCGTTCCGGCCGGCATCCCGTGTATCAGCCCACGCACCGCCGTCACCAGCTGCGTGATCGGATTGACGTTCACGAACGCCTCGAGCCATCCGGGGAGGGTGGCCGGGTCGACGAACACGTTGCTGACGAAGGTCAGGGGGAACGTCACCAGGATCGCCAGGAACATCACCGACTCGGGGGTGCGGGCCAGCAGCGCCAGGGTGGTCCAGACCCACGACAGGCTCCATGCGAACAGCAGCACCAACCCCACCCCGGCCAGTAGCCCCGGCACCCCGGCCCCGGGCCGGAAGCCCAGCAGCACACCGACTCCCACGATGACGCTCGCGGCGATCACATAGCGCGCGACATCGGCCAGCAGCGCCCCGACCAGCGGGGCCGGCTGCCAGATCGGCAGGGACCGGAAGCGGTCGAACACCCCCCTGCCGATGTCGGCGTTGAGCGCGACCGCGGTCGACTGGGTGGTCATGGTGACGGTCAGGACGAGGATGCCGGGCAGGACGGTCTGCAGATAGTCGCCGGTCGAACCGGCCAGCGCACCGCCGAACAGGTAGGTGAACATCACCAGCATCATCAGGGGGAAGACCGTCACATCCGAAAGCTGGTCCGGCACATGCTTGATGCGCAGCATCGCGCGCCAGACGAAGGAGACGACGGCGGCGACGGCATCGGCGCGCGGCGGCCGTTCGATGGTCGAGAGTGCCGTCCGCAGCGGGCCGGCCGAATCGGTGGTCATTCCGGAATCTCCTCGCGGGCTTGCTCTTCGGCGGCGGTCAGGGCCAGGAACACCTCGTCGAGCGTGCTGTGCCCGGCGGCGGCTTTCAGTTCGGTCGTCGTGCCCTCGGTGATCACGCGCCCGTGGTCGATCACGGCGAGCCGATCGGCCAGACGGTCTGCTTCTTCCAGGTACTGGGTGGTGAGCAGCACGGTGGTGCCGGTGGTGGTCAGCTCCCGCACCACATCCCACACCGCGGTGCGGCTGCGCGGGTCCAGCCCGGTGGTCGGCTCGTCGAGAAACAGCAGATCGGGGGTGACGACGATGCTCGCCGCGATGTCGAGTCGCCGCCGCATGCCGCCGGAATAGCGTTTGGCCGGGCGGTCGGCGGCTGCTTCCAACCCGAAGGCGGCCAGCAGTTCCCGGGCGCGCTCGGCGGTGACTCGTCGCCGGTGTCCGAGCAACCTGCCCATCAGGACCAGGTTCTCCATTCCGGTGAGATCCTCGTCCACCGAGGCGTATTGGCCGGTCAGACTGATCCGCGAGCGCACGGCCGCGGGTTCGGCGGCCACGTCGTGTCCGAAGATCCACGCCCGCCCGCCGGTGGGTCGTGACAGCGTCGCGAGCATCCGAATCGTGGTCGTCTTCCCCGCGCCGTTGGGGCCGAGCACCCCGTAGACGCAGCCCGCGGGCACGGCCAGGTCGATCCCGTCGACCGCGACGGTATCGCCGAACCGCTTGCGCAGGCCCTCGGCGCGAATCGCGTATCGGGTCATGACATTTCCCCTTTCCGAACCAGCCCGCGCCGTCAGCCCTCGACCGCCGTCCGGCGCAGCCGCAGCACCTGATCGACGCCGAACACGCGCTGCCCCAGGCGTTCCGTGCGCGACTGATAGCGCGCGACCGACGCGGCCGGCACCAGCTCGGGTGAACCCACCCCGTAGGTCCGGCCTTCGTGGACGGCCTCGGCCCGGCCGGCGGCGAGCACGTTGCGCAGCCAGTCCGGCGAGGTGCCGTAGGGCAGCGAGATCAGGAAGTCATCCCCGGCTTCGGTGATCCCGACCGGGGTGGCATACGCCTTCCCGCTGGAGCGCCCGACGTGCCGGATGATCGAGGCGGACGCCCCGGGCTGCCCGGCGGATTTCATGACGCCCCGATTGGTGACCCGGCGATTGAACCGGCGGACCACGGCCAGCCCCGGCGCGTAGCCGGTCTGCATCACCACCACCAGGAACAGGAACCAGGCCAGCGCCAGCCCGATCGGCGTGCCCGCGGCTATCGCGATGAGAACCCACATGATTGCTCCCTTACGTTGTAAGTCGTACGCTTCCCAGCGAAACACTTACAATGTAAGGCTGTCAAGAGCGGGCAAACTTACGACGTACGGTAGGTTGGGAAACCATGGTCACCGAGCAACGACCCCGCCTGAGCCGGGGACAGATCCTGGACGCGGCCGTGGCCCGCGCCGATCGCGACGGCATCGAGGCCGTGACCATGCGCAGCGTTGCCACCGACCTCGGGGTCGAGGCCATGTCGCTCTACCACCACGTGGCGAACAAGGCCGAACTGCTCGACGGCATGGTCGAAGTCGTGCTCGACGCGATCAACGCGGCGGTCGGACCGGTGACCGCGAACTCCCCCGCCGAGTGGAAACCCGTGCTGCGCAGCCGAATTCTCACCGCCCGCGGCGTCCTGCTGACCCACCCCTGGGCGCCGGCGCTGATCGGCTCGCGCTCACCCATGACGCTCTCGATCATCGCGTACTTCGATTCGATCATCGGCCTGCTGCGCCTGGGCGGCTTCTCCTACGACCTGACCCACCACGCCATGCACGCGCTGGGCAGTCGCGCACTGGGGTTCACCCAGGAACTGTTCCAGCCGATGTCCGAAGAACACGAACGCGAAGGCGCCGCGACCCTCGCGACCATGGCCGATCGCTTCCCCAACATCGCGGGCATGCTCGCCGAGGATCCGGGCCACGACGACCAGAGCGCGACCCTGGGCTGGTGCGACGATCAGAGCGAGTTCGAGTTCGGCCTGGACCTGGTGCTGGACGGCCTCGAGCGACTACGTTCCTGATCGCGGGGCCTTGACGGTCCCCCGGCGCGGACCCGTCCGAAAGGTCATGAATAATGGCCCGCGCAACCCGCACCGCCTGACCGACCCGAAACAAGTTGCGCAGAAGCCGTTTTGACGCCCCGAGGGCAGTTCACGACAAACGCCGTGAACCCGGCATTCTGCGCGAGATTGTCATGCAGATGTGTCGCTATTCCACGGGTCCGTTCACCCGGCGGTGGTCGCGTCCCGTCATGCTCGTGTCGAGTCCGGCGACTCGAACAGCGACACCCAGGATGTGCAGCGACCGTGGTAATTGAGATGGCACCGCTTCGGCCGATGCGGACCGAGCCCGACTATCGGCCGCCCCGGGTCGCCGAGTCGGCCCCCATTCGGGGCAGCGAGTACGCGGTGCTCAAGCGACGCATGCGCGAGGCGCGACTGCTGGACCGGCGCTACGGGTACTACGCGATCAAGAGCGCGATCACCGGCGGCGCATTCCTCGCGGGCTGGGCGGCGTTCGCGCTGATCGGCGATTCCTGGTGGACGCTGGCGCCCGCGGTGTTGCTGGCCGTGGTGTTCTCCCAGATCGCGTTCCTCGGGCACGACGCCGGCCATCGGCAGATCTTCCGCACCCGCAGGGCCAATTACCTGTACGGCCTGATCGCCGGCAACCTCGGCATCGGCCTCAGCATCGGCTGGTGGACGAGCAACCACAACCGGCACCACGCGCATCCCAACACCGAGGGCGCCGATCCCGATGTCGGCGGCGTGCTCGCCTTCTCCGGCGGCCGGGCCGCGGCCGAACGCGGCTGGCGGCGTTTCATCTTCCGCTACCAGGCGTGGCTGTTCTTCCCGCTGCTGTTCCTCGAGGCGGGCAGCCTGCACTTCTCGAGCGTGCGCGCGTGCCTGCGCTGGCCGATCCCGCATCGTCGCTGGGAGGGCGCGCTACTGGCCGCGCACGCGATCGGCTACCTCTCGACGGTGTTCCTGGTGCTGCCCCCGGGCAAGGCGCTGGTCTTCATCGCGGTGCAGCAGGGCCTGTTCGGCTTCTACATGGGCTGCACGTTCGCGCCCAACCACAAGGGCATGGAGGTGTTCGAGGAAGGCGACACCACCGACTTCCTGCGCCGCCAGGTGCTCACCTCGCGCAACGTGCGCGGCGGCTTCTTCATCGACACCTTGCTCGGCGGACTCAACTACCAGGTCGAGCACCACCTGTTCCCATCCATGCCGCGGCCGAATCTGCGCCGGGCCCAGCCCATGGTCGCGGCCTTCTGCGCCGAGATCGCCGTCCCGTACGCCGAGACCGGTCTCTTCGTGTCCTACGCGCAAGCCATGCGCCATCTCGACGAGGTCGGACGGCAGGCCCGCCCGCTCGGTTGACCCATCACGCCCCCGCGGTTGACCCATCACGCCCCGCGACCTGGCGTGATGGTGCCCCCCGGATTTTCGGGGCAGGTTTTTTCACCGTTATGGGTGGTATGTCCGGAGCCCTTTTGTACACTCCCGCTGAAGTGAACATCGTTCACTTCAGTTTGGACCCGCTCCGCATACGCACGAGCCCGCACCCCCGATCCGGCAGCGCCGGATTCGATCCGCGGGCGATGAGAAGGCCAGGGAATACAGGTGTTCGGCAATAGCAAACGGTGGCTGTGTGCCACCGGGGTAGCACTCTCGGTCTCCATGACCGGGATCGCGGGGGCGGGGGCGGAATCCGCCTCCGGGGGGAAAGATCTGGTGGTACTCGGCGATTCGTTCTCCGCCAACGCGTGGGACTTCTTCGACGAGAGCAATACCTGCCTGCGGCACGGCGATACCGCCTGGCCCGCGCAGTTGGGCGGCCTGATGGGCGTGCACGGGACCGACCAGATGGTCAACACCTCGTGTCCCGGCGCGTCGGTCGACAGCGGTCCCGGCTGGACCATGGGCATGGAGGCCTCGAAAGCGGATAAGGCGGGCGCTTTCGGACCACGCACCAAACTGGTGACCCTGCAGTTCGGCCTCAACGACAAGTGGGGCGGCTCCGAGCAGACGCTCTGGAAGTCGCTGCCGACGTGCGTGTTCAACCTCGCCGAGGGCTGCGATCCCGACGCGGTGGCCCAGGGTCGCATGACCGACTTCAACGGCGTCTCGGGCAAGCTGCTCGCCGAGCGCATGAAGAACGCGGTGACCTACATCCGCTACTACGCGCCGAACGCCAAGATCGTCCTCGTCGGCTATCCGGAGCTGTTCACCCCGGGCACCAGCACGGTGTGCCTGAACATCCTCGGCGCGGCGCCGTTCATCCAGCCGCGCGGGCGCGCGGTGGTCGAGTACATGGACCGCATCGACAAGGCCCAGCGCGAGGCCGCGCAGCTGTTGAAGATCGAATTCCTCGACGCCCGCGCCCTCACCACCGGACACGGCCTGTGCTCGGAGGAGCCGTGGCTCAACGGCGTCTTCGACCCCCGGACCGACATCGACGGCCTGTTCTTCCACCCGTCCACCAAGGGCGATTCGGTGGTCGCCACCGCCCTCTACGAACGCTACGGCAAGTGAATTCTCGGGGTCGGCGCAGGCCGAAAACCACCCCGTAACAGGGTTGACAGCCATTAGCTATCGACCCGGAACACCGTATTGCCCTGCGGTTTTGGGGCTTGCGGGAACCGGATCTACAACGCTCGTTTCTCTTGTACACTCCCCGCTGAAGTGAACTTTTCACACTTCATTTTTCGATTCGAGGACTCTATGAAGATGCGTACCCCAGGTGTGTTCGTGATGCGTTCCGCGGCCGCGGTGCTCGGCGGAATGCTGCTCGTCGGCGGCGTCGCCGCGTGTGGCGACGACAAGGCCGACACCACCACCCCGTCCAGCACCACCGTGCCGGCCGCCACCACCACCCCCGCCGCGACCACCGCCCCGGCCGCCACCACCGAGGCCGCTCCGCAGCCGGCCGCGCCGGAGCAGCCCGCCCCCGAGCAGCCCGCCGCCCCCGAGCCGGTCGCGCCGCAGCCTGCCGCGCCCGCGCCCAAGCCCGCCCCGGAGACCAAGGCGCCCGAGAAGCCCGCGCCGCCCACCCTGGACGCCCCCGGCTTCGAGCCGCGCGCCGGCTACTGAGCCGAGGGATTCGGAGCTACTCAGGTGTCGGGAAACAGTGGACGGTGGTTGTGCGCCGCGGTAGTGGCGGCATCCACCGCCCTGACGGCGATTCCGGGAGCGCATGCGGCGCCTGCTCCCGAGGGCAAACCAATTGTCGTCCTTGGTGATTCGTTCACCGCGAATGTCTGGGACCCGCTGCCCACGAACGAGTGCCTGCGCGGGCCGACGGCATGGCCCGCGCAGCTGACCGGCAGGCTCGGCGCACGTGGCGCCGAGCAGGTCGCGGACATCTCGTGTCTGGGCGCATCGATCGACACCCCGCCGGGACACACGCTGACCCACGAGACGCGGGCCGGCGCCACGGCGGGGGCTTTCGGGCCCGCCACCAAACTCGTGACGCTGCAGTTCGGACTCAACGATCGCTGGGGCGGGTCGGACACGTCGCTGTGGGATGCGATGCGCGCGTGCGTCTTCGATCTCGCCGAAGGCTGCGGCACCGAGGCGGTCGCCGAGGGGCGCATGCCCGACGCGCAGGCCATCACGGGTGCGGCGTTCGCCGATCGTATTCGCAACGCGGTCACCTACATTCGCTACTACGCGCCCGCCGCGCGCATCGTGCTCGTCGGCTATCCCGAACTGTTCCGCGAGGAGCAGGAGACGGTCTGCCTGAACTTCTTCGGTGTCGTACCCTTCGTTCAGCCGCGAGGCCGCACCATCGTCGAATACCTCAACCGGATGGACCTGGCGCAGCGTGAAGCCGCCCGGGAACTGAACGTGGAGTTCTTCGACGCCCGCGCCGTGACCACCGGGCACGGATTGTGTTCGCCCGAACCGTGGGTCAACGGCGTCTTCGATCCGACCGTCAAGTTCGATGGCTTGCCGTTCCACCCGTCGCCCACCGGCGACGCCGTAGTCGCGAATGCGCTGTACGAAAGGTACGTCCGATGACCCGCCCACCCGAGGTCGTGCCTGCGGCGCAAGCCGGATCGACCGCTCCCCCAGTGCAATCCGCTGCCGCGGTGACGGCAGCGGATGCCGATCGGACTCGGCCCCCGCTGCCCTCGCTGACCGGCGCGCGCTGGTGGGCGGCGTTCGCGGTCTTCGTGCTGCACGCGCTGGTGTTCCTGCCGGTCTATCCGTTCCAGAAGTCGGAAACGTTCAAGACCATCCACCAGTGGATTCCGATGCAGCTGGGCGCGGCCGGCGTCACGTTCTTCTTCGTGCTGTCCGGGTTCATCATCTACTGGTCGGTCCGGCCCGGCATGTCCACGCGCGCGTTCTATCGGCGCCGGGTGCTCAAGATCTATCCGACCCACCTGCTGGCCGCGGCCGCGTTCATCGTCGCGGCCAGTGTGCCGCTGAGCCGCGTGGTGGTCTGGGTGCCCAACCTGCTGCTGGTGCACACCTGGGTGCCGAAGTGGACCACGGTCGGTGGACTGAACGTGCCCTCCTGGTCGCTGGCCTCGGAAGTGCTGTTCTACGCGACCTTCCCGCTGGTGCTGCCGCTGATCCGGCGCATCCCCACACGCCATCTGCTCCTGGCCGCGGGCCTGCTCATGCTCGGCATCGTGGCGCTGCACACCAGCTACTTCTTCTGGGTCGACGGATTCAAGGGCACGGCCAACGCCTTCGCCCCGCGTTTGGTCCCGGGCGACAACTCGCCGTACTACGAATTGCACGCCTCCCCCGCGTGGTTCGCCCAGCCCGACATCCCCGTCTCGCTGTCGTACTGGCTGAGCTACACCTTCCCGCTCTCGCGCCTGCCGGAGTTCTTCCTCGGCGTGCTCGCGGCCCGCATGGTGCTCGAGGGCAAGTGGCGCAACACGAGTATGGTGCTGCCCCTGCTCACCCTCGCCATCACCTACGCGGCAACCTGGGTCGTCCCGGTCAACTACAAGATGTCGGTACTGATGCTCGTGCCCATGACCGCGGTCGTCGCCACCATGGCCACCCGTGATCTGGCGGGCATCCGCGGCATCAACTCGCACCCGCGGATGGTCTGGCTCGGCAACGTGTCGTTCGCCTTCTACCTGATCCAGTTCCCCGTCATGGTGGTGATCACCCGATACCTCATCGGCGGCAAGCAGTTCGGGATTCTCGGCTGGGCCGGCTTCTCCCTGCTGAGCCTGGTGGTCGCGACGGCCATCGCGGCGGTGCTGTACCACTGGGTGGATCTGCCGATCATGAAGAATTTCGCCAGGCCCAAGCGCAAGCCGAAGCCGGATCCGGTGCCGGTCAGCTGATTCGGAGTACCGACGATGCCCGTCCGGGAAGTCTTCCGGGCGGGCATCGTCGTTTGCCGTGGGGTGTCGCGCGGTGTCTCGATCACCACACCGGCGCCGGTGCGGCGATCCGGCGTTTGAAGGTTCCGTGGAATCCCCAGGGGATGTGGTGGTCGAGCCAGGCGGTGGCCAGCGGCCCGCGCTCGAGATCGCGCGCGTCGAGGACGACGAGCTGGGAGCGGTCTTCGTCCAAATGGTGGTTCATGGCCAGCAGCCAGCCGTCGTCTTCGGCCGCGTCGCGGCTACGCGGGATGAACAGTGGTTCGCCGACCGAGCTGGGGCCGAGGTCGCAGCCGGTGGTCTCGCCGGTCTCGGTATCGACCTTGACCACGGAATTGAACAGCTTCGCCGGGCCGCCCTTGCCGGCGAAGTAGGTGTAGCGGTGTTTGCGGGTGCCCCGGCGCCAGTCGTACTGCGGGAACTCACCGGATCGGTCCGATATCTGATTCTCGATGATGCGGCCGTCCCTGGTGATCCGGTATTGCATGAGCGTGGAGTCCGGGTACTCGGGGATGCCGCGGTCGGTGCGATTGACCACCCCGGTCATGTTCCGTAGTTTGTCCCAGTCGGTTTCCAGGCGCGGGAGTTCGACGACGACATCGTCGCCGTCGTCGTAGGCGTTGGTGAAGTGGACGTGCAGCAGTGCCTCGTGCTCCACGATGCGGACGCGGCCGCCGTTCCTGGGGACCAGGACGAACCGGGTTCCCCTGTTGCGCTTGAATTCCAGAGAGTCGACGAACGAGGTCATCGACAGCGCGATCTTGGCGATGTTGGGCATGATCGGGTCCAGCACGAACACCATGTACTTCCGGGTCAATGCGAAGTCGTGGTTCCAGGGCAGATCCAGCATCGGGACCGTGGCGAGTTTGGTGAGCTTGCCGCCGCGGTCGATCCGGAACGTGCGGATGCGGGGTGTGGGGAGCAGGTCGAGGCCGAAGTTGTACATGTCGCCGGTGACGGGGTCCCACTTCGGGTGGGCGGAGAAGGCGCCGAGGTATCCGAGCTGACCATCGAAGTCGGTGCGCCCGAGGGTGTCCAGGGTTTCGGGGTCGATCCGGTGCGGGTTGCCGATCTCCCAGAGCGCGAGCAGTTCGTCGGCGTAGTTGACGATGTTGGTGTTGGCCACGTTCTCCGGCAACCGGCCGACGTTGGCGCAGAAGCCGCCCGGGATCTGATCCCCGACGCCACGGAATCGGACGGTGTTCGACTTCTGACCGTGCTCGAAGTGCCGGGTGCGCACGTAGCGGTTGCGGAATCGCACCGAGCGGCCGTCGAGGATGAACTGGGAGATCATCCCGTCGCCGTCGAAGATGTTGTGCAGCAGTGTGCGGCCGACCTGGTACTTGCCCGGGCCGATGCGGTAGAGGGTTCCGGTGAGGTCGGGGGGAAGGGCGCCGTCGATCCGGGTCACGTGGTAATCGTGCTCGTCAAGTAGCGGGGCTGTGACCTGCTGATAGGGCGTCAGGGCCCGGCCGGTTCGCGCTGTGGTCATCGCGGTTCTCCTTTGAACCAATTCTGATAACGCGCGTATTCTGCATACGAGCGTTATCAGAATGTAGGAGCCGATTACACTGCTGTCAATGTCTGAGGAGTCCCGTCCCTACGGCGGTGTGAGTGCGGCGGAACGCAGCTCCGCCCGCCGTGATCGGCTACTGGCCGCGGCGACCGCGGCGTGGGGAGAGTCGGGCATCACCGCGGTCACCGTGCGGGGCGTATGCAAGACCTCCGGCCTCACTCCGCGCTACTTCTACGAGCACTTTGCCAACCTCGACGAACTCCTGCTCGCGGTCGCGGACCAGGTCCGCGACGAACTGCTGGCCGCGATGGTGACTGCCGGACTGGCGGGCACCGGACCGGCCGAAACGCGTTTGGTCGCGGCGCTCGAGGCGTTCTTCGAAGCCGTGGCGAGCGACCCGCATCTACATCGCATCATCTCGAGCGACCCCAAAGGCATCGGCGCCCTCGCCCAGCGCCGCCGCGCCGTGGTCGACACCGTCGCCGACCTGGTCGTCGAATACGCCCCCGCGGCCCTGGGATTCGCCCCGGACCCGTCCCGGCTCCGCCGCGCCAGCCTGTTCATCACCGGCGGCGTCGACCAGATAATCGAGGAATGGTTGTCCGGTGCGATCACCATGACCGCCGCCGAACTCGCCGCCGACTGCGCGCGGATGTGCATGAACGTCCTCCAGCCACCGGCCCCCGCATCTCCCCGAACGTCGGAGTGGCTGGGCTAGGAGTCACGGGCCTCGGTTGGATGAATCTGCATAGGTACCGGCCGAATTCGAACCATCCCGAATTCGGCCGGCCCAACTAGGCGCACTACCCGGTGGCTGCGCCGAACCAGATCGGCAGGTGCGCGGCGAGATCCGCCTGCTCGGAACCGATCCATGCGACATGACCGTCGGGGCGCAGCAGCACGGCGGGCGCGTCGAGCTCGTCACTGGCATCCGAGACCAGGTCCACGCGATCGGCCCAGCCCGACACCGACAGCGTGCCGGTTTGATCGAGCAGCAGACCACGGCCCCGGCGCATGCGGCCGTAGAGGTGGCCGTTCTCCTTCAATTCGATGTCGTGCAAACGCTTTCCGAGCAGGTCGGGGCCGGGGCCGAAGTCGTAGCGGATGCCGATCGCGAGGATCATCTCGGTCAGATAGCGGTTCACATCCTCGAAGTCGAGCAGTCGTGCCACCAGCTTGCGCACGGCCTGCGGCCCCGGCTCCAGCAGCATCAGCTGCATTTGCGCGCGGGTGTTGCCGAGCACCTCGGCCGCGACCGGATGCCGTTCGGCGTGATAGGTGTCCAGCAGATTCTCCGGCGCCCAGCCGTTGACCGCCGCCGCGAGCTTCCAGCCCAGATTGAACGCGTCCTGGACGCCGAGGTTCAGCCCCTGTCCGCCGGTGGGTGGGTGAATGTGCGCGGCGTCGCCCGCCAGGAACACCCGTCCGGTGCGATAGCGCTCGGCCTGGCGGGTGGCATCGCCGAAGCGGGAGAGCCAGCGCGGCGAGTGCACGCCGAAATCGGTGCCGCCGGTCGCGATCAGCTGCGCTTTGAGCTCGTCCAGGGTCGGCGGCACCGAACGGTCCTCGGCGACCGCGGCGGCGGGGACCACGATCCGGTACACCCCGTCGCCCAGCGGCATTGCGCCGAAACGCAATTGGGTCTTGCGGACTTCGACCCCGATCTCGTCGATGTACTCCGGGGACGCGGTCAACTTCGCTTCGGCCAGCAGGGTGTCCACCGTGCCGGGTTCGCCGGGGAAGTCCACGCCGAGCAGTTTGCGCACGGTGCTGCGGCCGCCGTCGCACCCCACCAGGTACCGCGCCCGCAGACTCGTTCCGTCCGACAGTTCCACCCGCACCCCCTGCTCGTCCTGGTCGAGCCCGGTCACCGCGCAGCCGCGCCGCAGTTCGGCGCCGGATTCGAGGGCGTGCTCGGTGAGCAACCGGTCGGTGCGGGTTTGGGGAATGCCCAGGGTGTACAGGTGCGCGGTATCGAGCCCCTCGGGTGACGGCTTGGGAATGCCCGCGAAGAATCCGCCCACCGGATGCTTCGTGCCCTGCGCGAGAAATCGATCCAGCAGGCCACGCTGATCCATGATCTCGATACTGCGCGCGTGCAGCCCGAGCGAGCGCACGACGGGCGTCGGTTCGGGGTCCCTCTCGAGGACCACCACCTCCACCCCGTGCAGCCGCAATTCACCGGCGAGCATCATCCCGGTCGGCCCGCCGCCGGCCACGATCACATCAATCATGAACTCTCCGTTCCCTCGATCCACCTCGGCCGGCCGCTCCGCGCCGAGCGTTCCCGACTCCCCCGCGCCGTTCATCCGGAGATTCCACCTGCCGCGGAACCCCCGGGCGAAGCGGTGCGTGGATGCGTCGCGAAACCCGATTTCCGCAGGTACCGGCTTCGGCCGATGATTGTGCAGCATCACCCGGGCCTTGCCGCAAGCCCCGGGGTGAGCTATATATTGAAGTGGGGCAAGGATGATTTCTCTCCTTGCCCCCGCCCATGTCCGGGGTCGCGGACAGTCCTCTCCTGCAGATCCGGCTCGTCCTGTTCGGCGCGGTTCGCGCACCGGACAACGATCGAGCGCCCCGCTGTCGGCCGAGCAGGATCTGGCAACCATCCAATCCAGCAGACATGGCTGCATGCGGACGATGCCCACATCACCTCGACCCGTCTTCTCGTTCCGCCGGTCAGCCCGCTCGGCCGACATCGGCGCAGCGAGTGGTCGCCCGGGCGGATGCGCGATGCGATCGGATCGTGCCGAGTGGTCCTCGAGAGTGATGCGCGGATGCACTCCTTCGCCGGATGTGGTCGGCGAGCCGCGGTCATAGCGTGGAATGCGTGATCGAATGCGATGCCTTGACCAAGAACTACGGTGCGACAGTTGCGGTTTCGGAGCTGAGTTGCACAATCGAGCCCGGCCGGGTGACCGGCTTCCTCGGCCCCAACGGGTCCGGGAAATCGACGACCATGCGCATGATCCTCGGCCTCGACCGGCCCGGCCGGGGCACCGTGCTGATCGGCGGCCGGCCCTATCGCACCCTGCGTGAACCGTTGCGAACGGTCGGGGCGCTGCTCGATGCCCGCCGGGTACATCCGGATCGGCGCGCCCGCGATCACCTGACCATGCTGGCGCTGAGCAATGCGATTCCGAGCGCGCGCGTGGCCGAGGTGCTCGCCGTCGTCGGCCTGGGTTCGGTCGCGCGGCAGCGGGTGCGCGGGTTCTCCCTCGGCATGTTGCAGCGCCTGGGCATCGCCGCGGCCATTCTCGGCGATCCCGCGGTGCTACTGCTGGACGAACCCACCAACGGGCTCGATACCGAGGGCATTCGATGGTTGCGCGGCTTCCTGCGCGGGCAGGCCGGACAGGGTCGCACGGTGCTGCTGTCGAGTCATGTCATGAGCGAGATGGAGCTGGTGGCCGATCACCTGCTCGTGATCGGCGGCGGCAGATTACTGGCCGATGAACCCATGCCCGCGTTCATCGCCCGGAGCACGGCGGGAGCAGTCCGGGTTCGATCCGACGACAATGCCGCGCTGGCAAGGGCTTTCGCCCGCGCCGGAGTCGGCGCGGACCGGATCGAACCGGATGCCGAACACCGGCTGGTGATCCGGGACGTGCCCGCCGCCCGCGTCGGTGCGATAGCGGCCGAGGCCGGGGTGATCGTCTCCGAGTTGACCGAACAGCGGGCCTCGCTCGAGGATGTGTACACCGACCTGGTCACCCCGCACGGGCGTCATCGGCACCGGGTCGCCGGGGAGGTGGCGTGAATGTTGGCCGCACAGGTCCGTTCGGAGGCGCACAAGGTCCGATCGGTGCGGTCGCTCAGCGCGCTGCCACTGCTGACGACGCTGCTCGGCCCGGCGGTGGCGCTGCTGGTCGGGCTCACCGAAAGCCTGCGTCCGGACGATACGGTGCTCGGTGGGTCGCTGACCGGAGCCGGGCTGGGTCTCGCGCTTATCGGGGCGTGGGGCGCCTTGCTGGTGACCACCGAGTATTCGACGGGCACGCTGTGGGCGGTGCTGGCCGCCCGGCCCCGCCGCGAGGTGGTTCTCGCGGCCAAAACCCTTGTCGCGGTGCTCGTGGCGAGCATTGTCGGGACGCTGTCCGGCCGTCTGGCAATGGCTCTCGGCACGACGCTGCTCGATCCATCGAAATACGCTGCGGGCGATGCATTTCCGGCGCTGCTCGGGGTCGCGGCCTGCTATCCGGCGATGGCCTGCCTCGGGGTGGCGGCGGGCGTGGCATTGCGATCGTCCGCCGGCGCGGTCGCGCTGATGTTGTCGGTGGCCGTGCTGCCCGGGATCCTCGGTCCGCTGCTCGGCAGGGCCGGGCCGTGGGTGAGCGGGGCGAGTCCGTCGGCGGTCGTCGCGAAACTGGCACAGAGTTCGGACTCCGCGCCCGAGCTCCTGGGAACCCTGGGTGGCTGGGCCGCCCTGGCGGTGATGTTCGGATACTCGATGCTCGCGCTGGCCGGCGCGGGCGTGATGTTCGATCGGCGTGACGCATGAATCGATTCGCGAAGCCCGTTGTCCGGCAGTGGGGATGGCTCGTGGCGACGGCCGTGCTGACGATTCTGACCTTCGCGATAGTGCTGCACACCCTGCAATCCGATACCGGCCTGTCGAACCGGCAGGCCCTCGGGCTGGCCCTGGCGCAGGGGCTCGCGTTGCTGATCGCGGTGCGCGTACCGCACGCCGCCTGGGTGATCTCGGCCGGGGCGACGGCGCTGTGTTCGGTGTGGGTGGACGCGGGGTTGTGGGTGGACCCGATGTTCAACAGCCACCTTGCCGTGCTCGCGCTCATCGCGTTCGGCACGACACCGCGCATCGCGGCCGGGTACTGGTGTGTATCACTGGTTCTCGCCCTCGGGCTGACCCTGGCGCTACGCCCCCCGGACGCGGTTGCCGGGTCGATCGAGTTGGCGGTCCTGGCCGGTCTCGCCCTGGTGGCCGGCGGAGCGTCCCGCGCTCTGCTCGACACCAGGCGCACCCTGCGCCGCCAGCGCGATGCCGTCGACCGGGAGCGCGAACGCGGGGCCCTGCTCGAGGAACGCGCGCGTATCGCGCGCGAGCTGCACGATGTGGTGGCACACCATATGTCGGTGATCGCGATCCAGGCCGAAGCGATCCGGGTTCGCGACCCCGCGGCCGCGCCTTCCACCCTCGCCGGTCTCGACACCATTCGCGACAGCGCGGTGACCGCGCTCGGGGAGATGCGGCGCATCCTGGGTGTGCTGCGCTCCGGGGAGACCGGACTACTCCCCCAGCCCACCCTGACCGATATCGATGCCCTGATCGACTCGGTGCGCGCCGCCGGAACCCCCGTCGACTGCGCGGTGACCGGCGACCCCGCCGGATTGCCGCCCGGACTCGGTCTCTCCGCGTATCGGATCGTGCAGGAAGCTTCGAGCAATGCCCTGCGGCACGCCCCCGGAGCACCCTTGCGGATCGTGATCGACATCGCCCCGGAACGGATTCGCATCCGGATCGACAACGAGATCCGCCGCCATGCCGGCACCGCATCTGGGGCCGGGCAGGGTTTGCCGGGTATGCGTGAACGAGTCACACTGCTGGGCGGCACATTTCACGCCGCACCCGACGCGACCGGCATGTTCCGCGTCGCCGTTTCCCTCCCGATCGGAGAGCCGAAGCCATGACCGTTCGCGTGCTGGTGGCCGACGATCAGCGCCTGGTTCGCGAGGGCATCGCCGTCCTGCTCGACGCTCAGCCCGACATGGACGTCGTCGCGCTCGCCGAGGACGGCATGCGAGCGATCCACGAGGTCGAACACCATCGTCCCGACATCGTGCTGATGGATGTTCGGATGCCGGTCATGGACGGCATCGAAGCCACCCGCCGTATCGCTGCCGCGGCCCGGTCCACCCGCGTCATCATGCTGACCACCTTCGACCTCGACGAGTACGTCTACGCCGCATTGCGCGCGGGGGCGAGCGGCTTCCTGCTCAAAGAGTCCTCGGCCCAAGCGCTTTCGGACGCCGTCCGGGTGGTCGCGCGCGGCGACGCGCTGCTCGCGCCATCGGTCACCCGCCGCCTGCTCGAAGAGTTCGCCGCCCGGGCCGATCCCCCCGCCCCGGTGAAGAACCGCCTGGCGGGCCTCACGGGCCGGGAGATAGAGGTCCTCACTCTGATAGCGCGTGGCCGCTCCAACCTCGAAATCGCCGGAGATCTGGTCATTTCCGAACAGACGGCCAAATCCCACGTCAGCCGAATTCTCGACAAACTCCACCTGCGCGACCGAACCCAGGCCGCGATCTTCGCCTACGAAGCCCGGCTCGTCACGCCACGCTGATCGATCGACGCGCTAGCCGGGATTGTCGGCACAGGGACATCGGCCATCAGTCGCTCACCGGCCATGGTGCGCGCGACCAGCCCAAACTCGGCCCCCACCAGCGGGCTCGCCATATCTGCCCGGAATTCGGAGGATGCTACGGCTCCCTTGTCATAGCCGACACCGGGTGCAGGTTCGTGATCGCCATCCCAAGATCGGTGCGCAGGCGCGCCGCGACCAGGGAGCGGTGGCAGGCGCCGGCGTCGCGTTCGACGCAGAACAGCGCGACCGACGCGTCCGTGGGCAGCCCGGCCACGAGGGCGTCCAGGTCGAACGGGGTCAAGATTTCGCGGGTATAGCGCTCGGTGTATTCCGGGGCCAGGGCCACGCGATTGCGCTTGCCGACCCCGCGCCTGTCGTCCTCCCGGTATTGCAGCTGACGCAACTCGGTGGTCGGGGCGAGGTTCCGGATGTGCCGATACCCGATATCGGTTGCGGCGAGGGCGCTTTGGAGCCGCAGCGAATTCGCCCAGCTGTAGTCGGGACCGCGCACGCCTCGGCGCTGGCGCAGGTCCAGCAGCAGGGTCACGCCCGCGGTGGCGAGCGTGTCGAGGAAGGTCTCGGCGGTGAAGCCGTAGACGCCGATTGTCAGGATTCGTGTCATGGCGTACCCGAGTCGATCGGTGGCGCGCCGGTGGGTGCGCGCCAGGTTGATGTCGCCGCGGCCCGGGGGGGGGGGGGGGGGCGGCCCGCCCCCCCCCCCCCCCGGC
>NZ_JBEXUS010000023.1:0-96054 GCF_040614455.1 Nocardia sp. NPDC005978 | reverse complement strand
ACGGTCGCCGTCCCCCGGGCTCCGCGTGGCGACCGGTGGAAACCTACTGTGCGAAAACCGCCGGGCGCTTCCCGAGCATGGCGTTCGCGCCCTCGGCGAAATCGGGGGAGCGCAGCAGCTCCGGCTGCCCCACGGCCTCGGCCGCCAGCGCCGCGTCGAGCGAGGTGAGCGCCGCGGCGTTGAGCGCGCGCTTGGTGAGTTCGATGGCCCGGCGCGGACCGTGCGCGAGCTTGGCGGCCGCGGCCTCGACCTTCGCGTCCAGCTCCGCCTCGGACAGCACGCCGGTGACGAGCCCGTGCCGCAGCGCGTCGGTCACCGGCAGCCGCTCGCCGAGCAGCGCCATCTCCGCCGCCAGCGGCCGCCCCGCCGCGGCCGCCACCATGGCCGCCGCGCCGCCGTCGGGCATGAGCCCGATATTGATGAAGGCCAGCAGCAGGTAGGCGTCCTCGGTGGCGTAGGTCAGATCCGCCGCGAGCGCGAACGCGACCCCGACCCCGGCCGCCGCACCCCGTAGCCGGGCGATAACCGGTACGGGCGCGTCGACGATGGCCTTGATCATCCGATTGGCCGCCACCATGGTCATCTCGGGGGTGATGCCGCGGGCCGCCTCGGCGGGACTGGCCGACAGATCCGCGCCCGTGCAGAAGTCACCGCCCGCACCGGTCAGTACTATCACCCGCACGGCCGGTTCCGCCGCCGCGGCCAGCACGGTTTCGCCGAGACCGACCATGGTGTCGTAGTCGATGGCATTCTTGCGCTTGGGATTGGTGATGGTGATGCGCAGCACCCGCCCGTCGAGCACGGCGGTGTAGCCCGGGGTCGTCGCGGCAATGCTCATCGGTACTCCTGCCCGCGTGCGGCGAATTAGCCCGCGCGATGTGTTCAGCTGTGCGAATTGTGGTTAACTTAGGGTGACTCGTCCGGCACTGTCAACAGCCGGTGCCGTTCGGAAGGAGAAAGCGCATGGTCGCCGATCGCAGCGAGGTGGGACTCGCCGACGCGCGACCGGCCGCCGAATCCGGCCCCCGCCGACGACCCAAGAATCGCAAGGCGCAGATCGTGCGGGTGGCCGCACGAGCCTTCGCTGAGCGGGGCTATCACCCCGTGGGCGTGGACGAGATCGCGGCCGAGGTCGGCATCTCCGGGCCCGCGCTGTACCGGCACTTCCACAACAAGTACGCCATGCTGGTCGCCGCCGCCGAAATGGGGGCCCAGCAGTTGCTCGACGCCGCCAAGGCCGCGGACGACCCGAACCTCGAACCGGAACCGCGACTCACCGCGCTGTTCCGCGGCATCACCGAATACACCATCGACTGCCGTCGCGAGGGCGGGCTGTACCGCTGGGAGCGCCGCTACCTCGAACGCGAGGACCGCGCGCGCATCCGCGTCATCTACACCGAACTGCACGCCACCATGGAAGCGGCGATCGCCGCGCTCTACCCCGACGCCGACCCCGCCGACATCAGCCTGCGCGCGGCCGCCGTGCTCAGCGCCATCGGCAGTGTCACCGCGCACCGCACGGCCCTGTCCAACACGCGCCTGGTCGGCCTGCTCAACGAGATCTGCTGGGACATCCTGCGCGCCGACCTGCCGCCGGTGCCGCCCCAGCCCGCGGGCGATCCGATCGTGCGCGGCCTGCCCGTCATCTCCAAGCGCGAGCAGTTGCTGACCGAGGCCATCCGCATCTTCGGCCGCCAGGGCTACCACGAAGCCAGCATCGAGGAGATCGGCGCGGCCGCCGGCATCAACGCCTCCAGCGTGTACCGGTACTTCGCCAGCAAGGCCGACCTGCTGGCCGCGGCCTTCCACCGCACCGGCGAGCGGGTGGCCATCGCCAACGCCGAGGCGCTCTCGGAGGCGACCAGCCGTTCGGACGCCGCGGTGCGCATCGCCGAGCGCTTCGCCCGCATGACCTTCCACATGCCCGAGATCCTGCCGGTGTACTTCGCCGAGTTCTCCAATCTGCCCGCCTCCGAACAGCATCGGCTGCGCTCGATCCAGCGGCAGAACGTCCTGGAGTGGGCCAATCTGCTCGAGGGCGATCAGGTGGAGGCGCGCTTCCGGGTGCACGCGGCCATCGGCCAGGTCGTCGATGTGGGCCGACGCCTGCGCTTCGACTCCCGCCCCGCGCAAATGGCCCGGGTCGCCGCGCTCATGAGCGCGGTGCTGCTGGGCGCGGACACCGCGAACGCGGCGGAACCGGTCGCCTAGGTCGCCCGGCCGCGAAAGCGACCGCCGCGCAGGCTCGATCGTATGGAATCGACGCCGCGGCCGGACCCGGTGCTCGGGCCCGGCGGCTCAGACCCGGTGCCGCAACCGGAACAGCGCCCGCGCCATGCGCAGCCGCTGCGGATGCCGGTCGAAGGTGCCCAGATCCACCGGATCCCGGCGGCGCTTCTCCACGATCGCCTGCGGCCGTGCGAATTCACGGAGCCGCTGCGCGTCCCGGATCCGGCCCGGACCGTGCACCCCGTACGCCGGGGCCGCGTTGACCGTCACCAGCTCGGTGCGGAGCCGTTCGGCGAACTCCGGCACGCTGCGCAGATCGCGGGTGAAAACCGCGACGGGCAGCGACCTTTCGTGCCCGTTGACGCGTTCCACCGCCTCGTCCATGGTCGCGACCCGGTTCACGATGAGCACCGGCCCGGTCGCCTCGCCGGTGGCGGCCAGGCTGACCTCCGGAACCTCGGTCAGCACAATGGGTTCGATGTAGGGCTCGCGAATCGACTCCAGGCTGCCGACCACCGGCCGCCCGCCCCGGGTGAGCGCGTCCCGGACCTGCCTGCGCACCACGTCGATCTGCGAGTCCAGGGTCATGGGCCCGTAGGAGGCGCGCCGATCGGCGGCCGGTCGCAGCCGGCGGGCCTGTTCGGCCACCAGCTCGAGGAAGGGCTCGTACACCGATTCCGCCACGTACACCCGGTGCACGCCCGCGGGTTGCTGGCCCGCATTGGACATCGACCCGTAAACCGCTGCCGCGGCGGCGATGTCGAGTCGCGCGTCGACCTGGACGATCATCGCGCCGCGCCCGCCCGGCTCGACCACCAGGGGAGTGGAGCTCTGCGCGCACAGCGCGGTGACCTCGCGGGCGCCCGCCACCGACCCGGAGTACGCGATCTTGTCCAGCCGGGCCCGGCACAGCGCGGCGGCGGTCGAACCGTCACCGGTGACCACCTGCAGCACAGGCTGATTGGGAGACAGTCGACTCCAGCTGTCGGCCAGCCAGGCACCGACCCCGGGCGTCAGCTCGCTGGGCTTGAAGACCACCGCGTTCCCGGCCGCCATGGCGCTCGCGATCGAATTCATCGGCGTGAGAACGGGATTGTGCCAGGGCCCCAGGACTCCGACCACGCCGAGCGGCCGGTAGCCGACCACGCCGGGCTCGGCCCGCCGGAACCACGCGCGGGCGCGGGTGGGGCGGCCCAGCGTCTTTTCCGCATGGCGCGCAACCCAATCCAGGTGCTCGATCGCGAGCGTCACCTCGATCGCCGCGTCCATCCGGGGTTTGCCGGTCTCGGTGCTGATGAGCTCGACCAGGTCGCGGGTGCCGCGCGCGATCACGCGTTTCCAGTCCAGCAGCCAGCGCCTTCTGCCCGCGAATCCCAGTGCCGCCCACCACTGTTCGGTGGTGCGGGCGGAGCGGACCGCGCGGGTCAGCTCACCGGCGCCCATGATGGCGAAATCGCCGACGACCTCGCCGGTGCGTGGATCGTACGATGTCAGTACCTTCGGTCGGCCCGTTCCCGTGCGCACCGTGGCCCGCGGCGGATGGGATTCCGACCGCGGCTGCGCAGACTCGGCCATGGTCACCCTCTCGTGGCCAATGAAATTCTCCCCGTCCCGCCAGACTATGGGCGGTGCGCGGACCCGACAAGGTACGAAAATCGACACATACCGCCCGGTCTGCGCCCGGAACAGCGGCTATTCGTAAACCCATCGGTTTGTGACCAAGCACACGTTTGCCGGATAGCTGCTTCGGCAAAGAAACGTCCTCGAAACTGGTGCCCCGGTAACATCGCGCACGGTGGAGTGGATCATCCCGGATGGGATGTGGGGACCTGCCGAAACGGGGCGACGGAATTGCCCGCCTATGCCGATAGTGGAGAGTTGATGCCGAGCTTGGACAAACCGGATTCGCAGACCGCGGAGACGCACAGCATAGGGAGCGAACCGGCCGTTTTCGTCGAGGACGTTCGTAAGTCGTTCGGCGATGTGCACGCGCTGCAGGGCATCAGCTTCAGCGCCGCCCGCGGCCAGGTGTTGGGCATTCTCGGCCCGAACGGCGCCGGCAAGACCACCACGGTCAAGGTCCTGTCCACCCTGCTGCGCCCGGACTCCGGCATCGCCCGCGTCGCCGGGCACGATGTGCGCAAGGATCCGGCGGCCGTCCGCCGCTCGATCATGATGACCGGCCAGTACGCGGCCCTCGACGAGAACCTCTCGGGCCGCGAGAACCTCGAACTCTTCGGCCGTCTCATGGGTCTGCAGCGCAAGGCCGCTCGACAGCGCGCCGACACCCTGCTCGAGGAATTCGACCTCACCGGCGCCGGCCGCCGCGCGGTCCGGCACTACTCCGGCGGCATGCGCCGCCGCGTCGACATCGCCTGCGGACTCGTGGTCCGCCCCGAGGTCGTCTTCCTCGACGAACCCACCACCGGTCTGGACCCGCGCAGCCGCCAGGGCGTCTGGGATCTGGTCAACACCCTCAAGACCCAGGGCATCACCGTCCTGCTGACCACGCAGTACCTCGAAGAGGCCGACGTGCTCAGCGACAACATCATCGTCATCGACAAGGGCACCGTCATCGCCGAGGGCACCGCCGACGCCCTCAAGGAGAAGACCGGCGGCAGCTACTGCGAGATCGTGCCGTTGGATCCGAGCGATCTCGCCAAGGCCGTCGAAGCGCTCGGCGAACTCGTGCCCGAGGCGGTCCGCACCGTGACCACCGGCGAACGGCTCTCCATCCCCGCGCCCGACGGTGCGGGCACCCTGTCCGACGCGCTGCGCAAGCTCGACGCCGCGGGCATCAAACTCGCCGACATCGGCCTGCGTCGCCCCTCGCTCGACGATGTGTTCCTCACTCTCACCGGGCACGGCGCCGAGCAGAACACGGCGGCCGTCACGGCGAAGCCGGAAGCCGTGCCGACAACGGCGGACGCGGAGCAGGCCGCCACCGCTGTCGAGACGACGGAGACCGCGGAGCAGAAAGCGTCCGCCGAGTGAGCGCCCCCGCCATGCCGGCCGGGGCACAGCTCTTCTCCGGGATGCCGGAGTCCAAACCGAACAGCTTCGCGCAGTGGCGTGCGCTGACCGGGCGCATCGTCTGGGTCATGGCCACCAAGGGCGAGCTGATCGTCGCGGTCTTCATTCCGCTGGTCTTCACCCTCGGCTTCTACCTGCCGCTCAAATTCATCATGTCGTTCCAGGGCATCGACTACGCCCAGTACGTCATGCCGATCATCGTGCTGCAGACCATGTCCTTCACCATGATGTCGAACGCGCAATTGGCCGCGTTCGAAGCCATGACCGGTCTCAACACCCGCATGCAGACCATGCCCATCGGCAAGATGGTGCCGCTGCTGGCCCGGCTCTCGGCGGGTCTGGTGCGTTCGGTCGTGTCCCTCGCCGCCGCGCTGGGCTGGGGCCACATGATCGGCTTCCGCTTCGTGGCCGGGTGGCAGCAGGCGCTGTGGTTCTGCCTGTTCTCCCTGGCGGTCGGCACCGTGCTGGCCATCGGCGCGGATGGTCTCGGGTCGCTGACCAAGAGTCCGGAATCGCTGAGTCAGGCGCTGACCCTGCCGACGCTCATCTTCGGCATGCTCTCCTGCGGCTTCGTGCCCGAAGACGGCTTCCCGGCGTGGATTCGGCCGTTCGTCCGCAATCAGCCCATCTCGCAGTTCTCCTACGCGCTGCGTGACATGGCCGCGGGCGGGGTGACCTGGCAGGTGCTGTGGGTGCCGCTGGTGTGGTTGATCGGCGGCCTGGTGGTCTTCACGCCACTGGCCGTGTGGGCGAGTGTGAGGCGATCATGAGTACAGTCATCGAGGCCGATCGGGCCACCGTCGCCGAAGCGGATTCGTGGGCCGGTCATCAGCCGTTGCCCGTCGTGCGCGCCCGCAACGAGAAGGCCCTGCGAATCTGGCTGCAGCAGAGCCTCATCCAGTGCAAGCGACTGCTGATCGGCTGGTCCCGGGACCCCGCGACCACCGTGCAGACGCTGGTCTACCCGGCGGCCACCCTGCTGATGTTCAACGTCGTGCTCGGCCACACGATCACCAGGGTCACCGGCATCCCCGCCGTGTACGGCCACACGCCGATGATCATGCTGGTGGCGGCCATGTCCGGATCGGTCGTCTCGGCGCTCGGCTTCAAGGTCGAGAAAGCGACCGGTCTGCTCGGGCGCTTCTACACCATGCCGACGCATCGGGCGGCCGGTTTGACCGGGCGGCTGCTGGCGGAGGCGATCCGGGTGCTGATCACCACGATCTTCGTGCTGCTGGTCGGAGTCTGCCTGGGCTTCCGATTCTGGTACGGCCCCGCGGCGTCCATCGCGATGATCCTGATTCCGGTGCTGTTCGCGATCGGTTTCGCGGTGCTGGTGACCGCGCTGGCCACCCTGTCCGAGGGCATCATGCTGGTGTCGATCATCGGCATCATCAGCAACCTGCTCATGTTCTTCAACTCCGGCTTCGTGCCGGTGGCCGCGTACCCCGCGTGGCTGCAGGGCGTGGTCGAGAACCAGCCCATGAGCACCGCGATCGACGCCATGAAGGGCCTCGCCTTCGACGGTCCCATCGCCACCCCGCTGTGGAAGACGGTGGCGTGGTCGGTCGGCATGATCGTGGTGTTCGCGTACCCCGCGATCCGCGGTTATCGGAAGGCCGCTGAAACCGGGGCGTGAAATTTCGTCCCGCATGCGAGCTTTGGGTGTGTCGTCGAGCCGGGAACCGGGTGTGTCGTGGATCACGCTAGGCTGAGTCCATGTCTTACCTGGTTACCGGGGCAACCGGGTTCATCGGCCGATTTCTGGTTCCCGAACTCCTCGAACGCGGCAGGCCCGTCCATGTGCTCGTGCGTCCCGGTGAAGACTCCGTCCTGCGTTTCAACCGCTGCATGCGCGCCTGGGATGCAGAGGGCCGGGTTCGTCCCGTGCGCGGGGACCTCGGCGCACCCGGGCTCGGGGTGGATCCGGGCTGGATCGCGGCGCACCGGGGTTCGATAGAACACGTCATCCACCTGGCCGGCGGCTACGACGCCGCCGTGCCCGGGGGCGGCACCCGCCGCGTCGCCGAACTCGCCGCGACCCTGGAAGCGGGCCTGCTGCACCATGTTTCGACCGTGCACGTGGCCGGCGGCTGGAACGGCACCTTCACCGAGGACATGCTCGACGTCGGCCAGCAGCTCGGCACCCCGTATCAGCGCGCCATGCTCGCCGCCGAACAGGCCGTGCGGGATCAGGATTCGGTGCCGTGGCGGATCTACCGGCCGTCCATCGTGATCGGGCATTCGCGCACCGGCGAGATCGATCGCATCGAGGGGCCGTACTACTTCTTCCGGCTGCTGCGCATGGCGGCGCAATTGCCGCGCATCCTGCCGGTGGTCGCGCCCAAGCTCGGCGACACCAACATGGTCCCGGTCGACTTCGTGGCCCGGGCGCTGGACCACATCGCGCATCGGCCCGGCGGCAACGGCCAGACCTACCACCTGGCCGACCCGCGCGAGCAGAGCGTCGCGGACGTGTTCAACCTCTTCGCCGACGAGGCCGGGGCGCCGCACCTGGTCGAGGTCATGCCAAAGCAGACCCTCGACATGACGATGAAGGTGCCGGGCATGGGCTGGATGCTGAAGCAGGTCGGCGTGCCCAGCGACGTCATCGAGCACAGCGAGTTCGGCTGCCGCTTCGACACCGCGCGGACCGGGGCCGCGCTGGCCGGCAGCGATATCAAGGTGCCGCCGCTGGCGGGGTACGCGCCGGTGATCTGGAAGTACTGGATCGAGAACTGGGTCTGACGCGCCGGGATCGTCGTGGATCGAGGGCTCAGGGCGCGGTGCTGGTCTCGCTCTCGTGGGTGCCCGGGAAATCCGGTTCCGGGCGCGGTTCCGGGCGGCCGTAATCCCAGCCCACCCAGCGATTGCGGTTGGTCCAGCCGACCAGGTCGTAGCGCCAGCGGAACGGCCAGGTGCGGGCCACCGTCATGAACAGGCCGCCGCCGAGCGCGGCGTAATCGTCGTGCGCGGACAGCAGCGCGCGCTGCTGGCGGGGGGAACCGGTGAAGAAGGCGTCGAACATCGCGATCGCCTGCGCCTCGGTGAGCCGGCCCAGGCCGTAGACCCCGCGCATGCGCATCCAGTACACGAGGCGCGCCTGCCACGGCCACAGCGCTTCGACCGGATCCGTGCCGCGCTGCACCGCGTCGACCGCGGTGTCCACCAGGGCCAGCGAATCGGCGACGCAGTAGCCGGTGATCGGGTGCATCATGCCGCCGCGCGAGCCGTACGGAATCACCTGCCCGAGACCGGTTTCCGGCGGCGGGGTGTCGAGCGGATAGTGCGCGGCCTCGCTGGGTTCGTCGCCGCGTAGTCGAATACCGTGCGCGGCCAGGCGATTCAGCGTGCGCCGCCGCAATTCGTGCTGCGGCATGCCGCCGCGCAGGCCGAGGCTGGTCTCCTCGAAGATCACCGTGCCGTCGCCCAGGGGCACCGAGTACAGGAAGCTCGGCGGGGCGCCGGGGCCCGCGCCGTTCTCGGGCCGCCAATCCAGCAGCAGGCCCTCGCCGGCCTTGACCATGGGCGCGGCGATGTCCTCGTCCACGAAAATGCCATGTGCGCTGGCGGTTCGGCGTTTGGCGGGGGAGGGCATGCCGCGGGTGTCGAACACCGTCGCCGCGCGGACCTCGGTGCCGTCGGCCAATTCGACCCGATGCGCCTGCACGATCCGGGCGCGACCGGCGATCACGGTGGCGTCGTCCAGCGCGAGGGTCTCGTGCAGGCCCCGTTTGGACAGCACGGCGTACGGCCGGTCGATACGGTGCGCGCTCTTGGTCCACACCACGGGGGCCTCGATGCGGCTGGCGATCACGCCGGGCGGCAACCAGTCCGGCAGTTCGTCGACCCAGCACGAGAAGGTGGGCGGGAAGAGCCGATCGGGCCGCGGATCCACCGCGACCACCCGCAACCCCGCCCGCATCGCCCGGTGCGCCAGGGCCCGGCCCGTGGGCCCGAGCCCCACCACGCACACATCGGCGGCTCCGCCGACCTTCCGGCCACTCATACCCGCATTCAAACAGCCGGGTCCCCGGGCCGCCAGCACCCGGGCGACCTCGCACCCCCGGGGTCGCGAAGAGGGCGGTTGCGGCGAATCGGCCGCGCCGAGTCGGCACACTGCTCTCAGCTGTGCAGACGGTGGTCGAAGGGATGTTTGAAACTGGTCAGTTTGATAGCACGCAATCTTCGAGTTACTGACAAGGCCCGGGGAATCCATGAGGAACGACAGCGATCCGCTGCAGAACACCACTGCCCGGCTGGCCGACGCGCTGACCGCCGCCCGCACCCGGGCCCGTTCCGCCGACGGCTGGCTCCAGGTCGAGGCCCGCGCCGACGGTGAGATCACCATTCACATCGACGACCGCGCCCCCGCCCTGACCGGCGGCGAACTGGGCCGCCGCCTCACCGCCCTGGCTCAGCAGGCGCTCGCCGACGCCCGTGCCCACGCGGCCGCCGCGCTCGCCGCCTTCCGCGCCGACCCGCGTATCGAGGCGGCGGTGCAGGCCACGACCGCCGCGATCGACGCGCCCCGGCCGGAGTTGGCAGGGGTTGGTTCCCGGTCGATGTCCGGCGGGAAGCTCGCCACCGCACGATCCGCGCACGCGGTGAGCGCGCCCGCCCAACCCGTGCCCCCGGCCCGGGAACCGCGCGCCCGAGCCGACGCCGAGCTGGCCCGTGAACTCGAATTCGAGGACGAGGTCCGCGAGAACCAGGCGTTCCTGCGCCGCAGCCTGGGCCGGTAGTCCCGTGCCGAGCCCCTTCGCCGAGTCGCTCCGCATCGACCAGGCCGACGCCCTGAGCCTGGCCACCACGGTGCGCGCCCACGGCAGGTCCCTCGAAGAACTCCCCGCCGGTCAGGCCGCGGCCGGTGTCGCCGCGGGCTTCGCCGGCTTCCGCCTCGGGACGGTCTGCGCCGCTCGCTCCGCGGATACCGACGACGCGACCGCCGCGCTAGGCCGGGCCCTGGAACTGATCGGCGGCAACACCGTCCGCTGCGTGGACGCCTTCCACCACACCGACAACGCGGTTCGCCTGAACATCGTGGACGCGACGACCCACCTCCCGAACCCATGACCGCCCCCGTCACCAAGTCCCAGGCCTACGCGCTGGCCCCCGATTCCCTCACTCGCCAGATCGCCGAGTGGACAACGGCCCGCGACACGACCCAACTCCACCTGGACCTTTCGGCCCGCGACTACGCCGCCTCCACCACCTTCTGGGAAGGCGCCGCTGCCGACCGCGCCCGCGCCGCGGTGACCGAAACCGCCACCGCGGCAACCACCCTGACCACAGCCCTAACCGCCGCGATCACCACCGCCACGACCGCTCGAACGAAAATCGCTATGGCCCAACAGATCACGATCGCCGCGATAGATCTGGCCGAGAAAAACAACTTTCAGGTCGCCGAAGACGGCACGGTAACGCCCCCCGACGCCGCCCTCTCCCTCCCCGCCGACGCGACCCCCGCCGACCTGGCAATGGCACAGGGGGCTTTGAACCACACCGCCAAAACCTTCTACGAGCCCCCGATAAAGCTGGCCCTCGCCGGCCTCGGCCAGATAGTAGAAAACGCGACCGCCGCAATAGATTCCGCCTTCGAGCCGCTGACCGCCGTCAAGGCCCTCCCCTCGCGGGTCTCGGTATCCCTCGGCGAACGCGGTCAGCGGGTGCAGGACGTCATCGACAGCAAAGCCGCCCTGCCCGCCGATCAGCAGGGCTTCGGCGACTTCTGGCAAACCCTGGGTCAGGAAGAGAAAGACGCACTCTGGTTGCACGATCAGTACCTCGGTAATCGCGACGGCATGCCGGTCGCCGAGCGTGACCACTACAACCGCATCAAGCTCGCGGACGAACTGGCGCGGGCCCGCGCCGGCGACCCCGCGGTGAGCGGCAAGCTCGCCGATCTCGAAGCGGTCGACAAGGCCGTCAACACCGGGCCGCTGAAGAACGAACGCATGCTTCTGCTGTTGGACACGCAATCGGGCGCACAGGCGCACGCGGCTGTCTCGGTCGGCAATCCGGATACAGCGGACCATGTCTCGGTCACCACGCCCGGTCTGAACACGACGGTGCACAGTTCGATCGGCAGCATGGTCGCCGAGGCCACGACGTTGCGAAACACCGCTGTCTCGGACCTGCTGACGGCGAATCGCCCCGACAGCACCGTCGCGACGATCGCCTGGATCGGCTACGACGCACCGCAGTTGGCCAATACCGACGAGTGGTGGGATACCGACAACGCCCAGGGCGGCTGGGACGTGGCACACGACGACCTCGCGGCGAACGCGGCACCCAGGCTGGCGTCCTTCTATCAGGGATTGCACGTCTCACACGGCGGGGATCCCCATCTGACCGCGGTCGGCCACTCCTACGGGTCCCTCCTTACCGGCATGGCCCTGCAGCAACCCGGCCCCCATCCGGTGGACGACCTGGTCGTCTACGGTTCGCCTGGCCTGGACACGGGGTACAACCCGTGGGAGAACGCGCTGGACAAGCTCAACCTCGACCCCGGCCACGCCTACGAGATGACCGCGCACGACGACGCCGTGGCGAGTCTCAACGGCTTCGGTCTGAGTCCTGGCTACATTCCTGGTTTCACGCACCTGGAGACGGGTGCGGAGGTAACTCCCGACGGCGTCCGCC
Organism: Nocardia sp. NPDC005978; assembly: GCF_040614455.1. NCBI lineage: Bacteria > Bacillati > Actinomycetota > Actinomycetes > Mycobacteriales > Nocardiaceae > Nocardia > Nocardia sp. NPDC005978. The sequence continues at coordinate 84,147 of NZ_JBEXUS010000023.1, read as the reverse complement.
GCGACGGTGCGGTGGGTCATTCGGAATACCCGCGATCGGGCGATGACGGCGAACAACTCCGGACGACCGGATACAACATCGCCGCCGTCGTCGCCCGGTTGCCGGTGGTCGAAGGGGACCCCGGCTACAAGACGGGACCGACCGACCTCGGCCGAGCAATTCTGGACTGGGTGCGATGACTTCGAGCGTGGGGCGATGACAGTGAAGCGCAAACGAATTCGGCTACATGTCGCTGCGGCCGCAGTGCTGCTGACCATGACGGGATGTGATCGAGCGGTGTCGGACCCTGCCGAACAGACCAGCCGGGCGGAATCGGACAACGCGGAGCGAACGCTCGCGGGTCTGCCTTCGCTCGAGGAATCGAAGGCCGAACTCGAGGCCGCGGTGCTGCAGCTCGCCGCCTACATCGACACGCTCGTACCGGGCTTGCGGTGGGAATGGAAGGACAGCGAACTGGGTGCCGAGTGCAGCCCGCCCTTCGAGAAGTCCCAAGGTGTGAAGCTCTTCCTCCGCCACTACACCGCGTCGGGCCCCGTTCCCGACGACCTGTGGCCCGCCGTCGCACAGAGGGCGAAAGAGCTTGCCGCACCGCTGGGCTCCACCGAGGTGGAAACTTTCCCCGAGCAGGCCGGCAACCACGGTGTGCGCTACTTCGGCTCCAACGCCCCCGTGCTCTGGGCCCGCAGCGGCGCGGCCACGGTCATCACTTCCAACACCGGCTGCCGCCTCCCGCGAGAGGTCAAGGACCGGGATTGAGCGGCGGCAGCACGGAAGCGCCGGAACGCGGTGCCACTGATCGCAGGTTCTGGTGGGTGCCGTCCGCGGTCGCGGTGCTGCTCATGCTGATTCTGACATTCGGGTTCGCGGCGCTGTCGGTCGTGAGCGGTTTCGCCACGGACTCGTGCAACGGCGCGGCTTCGCGCCCGCGAACGTTCGCTCACCTGCACCGCGCACAGACCCTGTTCGCGGTGTCGTGGCTCGCGGTCCTGGCGCAGGTGGTCATCGCCTGCCGGTCCCACTGGGTCGCGCGCGTGATGCTGGCCGGATCGCCGCTCGTCCTCGGGGTGGCGGCGCGCGAGCACCCCGGTCGCCGAGTAGTCCTCGCGATTCCTGTTGCCTCGCAACAGGAATCGGCGGTGCGCGGCAGCCCCGGCCGCGCACCGGCGTCTCGCGAACTACTTCGGCGTCACCCACGTGGTGATATCCGCGTGCACCACCTCGAGCCCCGAGCGGTCGTAGATCGACACCGGAACCACGATCTCGCGGCCCTCGGTGATCGCCGTGAAGTCCGGGACCTCGGGGAGCTTCGCCACCGCGTGCAGGCTCGAGTTCGCCTTCGCCAGGTACTGCACGTTCATCGCCTTGGGGATCCAGCGGTGGGTGCCGGGGACCGTCGCCTCGGACAGCATGCCCATGGCCACCTCGGCGAGGTTGCAGGCGGCGATCGCGTGGAACGTGCTCAGGTGGTTGTGGATGCCGAACCACTTGGGGGCGCTGACCTCGCACAGGCCCGGTTCCAGGCGGGTGACGGTCGGCAGGATCGTGCCGAAGTAGGGGACCCGCGCGACCATGCCGAGGGAGAACAGGGTGTGGCCGAGCCGGTTGTCCGGCAGTTTCTTCCAGCCGCGGTAGGTGGCGGTCTCTTGTGTCATACCGCTATCTTACTCAATAGTAAGTTCTGTGGAACCCCTCGGGCGCGCCCGGGAAGCGTTTGCCTATAGGTTGGATTCGCCCCCGAACGCGGCGGCTGTGACCAGCGCCATCGCCATCCGGGATGGATGTGGGGGGCGATTTGAAGTCCCCCCGGGGCGTGGGGCATACTGTTCAGGTTGCCCGCACCGGGTTGCGTCTGTTTTCTGGATAGACGCTGGTGGTGGCGGGTGAGAAGGACCAATCTCGTACTTCGCCGAAATGGCTGGAGTGCGTCCGGGACGGGATTCCGAGGCTCGAGTTTCACTCCGAGGCCGAAGAATGAGCGGATGGGCGACACGCCCGACCGCGTGGACCGGATAGAACCATGACAGATGAACAGCGGCGATGGATCGGGCCCACGGGTCTCGGTCGTGTGGTGGCTGATGCGTCTTCGTGTGTTCGGACTGTGCAAATGAGGGTGTTTCGGGAGCGAAAGCTCCTGGGGCACAAACGTTAAGCGGAGAAAAGGACACTCAGCGTGGCGGGACAGAAGATCCGCATCAGGCTCAAGGCCTACGACCATGAGGCGATCGACGCGTCTGCGCGCAAGATCGTCGAGACGGTGACCCGTACCGGTGCCCGTGTCGTCGGCCCGGTGCCGTTGCCCACCGAAAAGAACGTGTACTGCGTCATCCGTTCGCCGCACAAGTACAAAGACTCGCGCGAGCACTTCGAGATGCGTACTCACAAGCGGCTGATTGACATCCTCGACCCCACGCCGAAGACGGTTGACGCGCTGATGCGCATCGATCTCCCGGCCAGTGTCGACGTCAACATTCAGTGACGGGGATTCCAGATATGACTGACAACAAGAGCAGGCCGGCTGCCGGCATCCTGGGAACCAAGCTCGGTATGACCCAGGTCTTCGACGAGAAGAACCGTGTTGTTCCGGTTACCGTCGTCAAGGCCGGGCCGAACGTGGTGACCCAGATCCGCACCGCAGAGCGCGATGGCTACGCCGCCATCCAGATCGCCTACGGCGCCATCGACCCGCGCAAGGTGAACAAGCCGGTTTCCGGCCAGTTCGCCAAGGCCGGCGTCACCCCGCGTCGCCACATCACCGAGATCCGCGTCGCTGACGTCGATTCCTTCTCGGTGGGCCAGGAAATCGGCGCGGAGGCCTTCGAAGAGGGCACCTACGTCGACGTGACCGGCACCTCCAAGGGCAAGGGCTTCGCCGGCACCATGAAGCGTCACGGCTTCGCCGGCCAGGGCGCCTCGCACGGCGCGCAGGCTGTGCACCGTCGTCCGGGCTCCATCGGTGGTTGCTCCACCCCGGGTCGCGTGTTCAAGGGCATGCGCATGTCCGGCCGGATGGGTAGCGACCGCGTGACCACGCAGAACCTCACGGTCCACAAGGTGGATGCCGAGAACGGTCTGCTGCTGATCAAGGGTGCGATCCCGGGCCGTCGCGGCCACGTCGTGATCGTCAAGAGTGCAGTGAAGGGTGGTGCCCGGGCATGAGCACCGAGACCAAGACCAACCTGACGCTCCCGGTCAAGGCCGTTGGCGGCAAGACCGAGGGCACCGTCGAGCTCCCCGCGGAGATCTTCGACGTGACCGCCAATATCGCGCTGATGCACCAGGTCGTCGTGGCCCAGCTGGCCGCGGCTCGCCAGGGCACGCACGCCACCAAGACTCGCGGCGAGGTCCGCGGCGGTGGGCGTAAGCCGTACCGCCAGAAGGGCACCGGCCGCGCCCGTCAGGGCTCGACCCGTGCGCCGCAGTTCGCCGGCGGTGGCACCGTCCACGGCCCGCAGCCGCGCGATTACACCCAGCGCCTGCCCAAGAAGATGAAGGTTGCCGCACTGCGTGGCGCCCTGTCCGACCGGGCCCGCAACGAGCGCATCCAGGTCATCACCGAACTGGTTGCCGGGCAGGCCCCGTCGACCAAGACCGCCAAGACCTTCCTTGCCGAGCTCTCGAGCCGCAAGCAGATCCTGGTTGTCATCGGTCGTGAAGATGTCGCCGCGTGGAAGAGCGTTGCGAACCTGCAGAACGTGCACCCGATCGCTCCCGATCAGCTGAACACTTACGACGTGCTGAAGGCCGATGAGGTCATCTTCTCCGTCGAGGCGCTCAACGCCTTCGTGCACGGCCCTGCCGAAGCTGCACAGGAGGAGAGCAAGTGACCACGATCGCCGACCCCCGCGACATTCTGCTGGCGCCGGTCATCTCCGAGAAGTCCTATGGACTGATCGAAGAGGGTACCTACACCTTCATCGTGCACCCGGACTCCAACAAGACGCAGATCAAGATCGCCGTCGAGAAGGTTTTCGGCGTGAAGGTGACCAGCGTCAACACCGCTAACCGTCAGGGCAAGCGCAAGCGGACCCGCGCCGGTTACGGCAAGCGCAAGAACACCAAGCGCGCGCTCGTGACCCTCTCGGCCGACAGCAAGCCCATCGAGATCTTCGGGGGCCCGGTCGCGTAAGCGCCTGGGAATCCAGAAAGCAGAGAAGACTCATGGCAATTCGTAAATACAAGCCGACAACCCCGGGTCGTCGTGGCTCCTCGGTGTCCGACTTCGCCGAGATCACCCGTTCGACCCCCGAGAAGTCGCTGCTGCGTCCGCTGCACAAGACCGGTGGCCGTAACGCGCAGGGTCGCATCACCACCCGGCACAAGGGTGGCGGCCACAAGCGTGCCTACCGCGTCATCGACTTCCGTCGCCTCGACAAGGACGGCATCCCGGCCAAGGTCGCTCACATCGAGTATGACCCCAACCGCACCGCGAACATCGCCCTGCTGCACTTCGCGGACGGCGAGAAGCGCTACATCATCGCGCCCAAGGGTATTGCCCAGGGCACGCAGATCGAGTCCGGCCCCGGCGCGGACATCAAGCCCGGCAACAACCTGCCGCTGCGCTCGATCCCGACCGGTACCACCATCCACGCGGTCGAACTGCGTCCGGGTGGCGGCGCCAAGCTGGCCCGCTCGGCCGGCATGAGCATCCAGCTGCTGGGTAAGGAAGGCGCCTACGCCGTCCTGCGTATGCCCTCCGGCGAAATCCGTCGCGTCGATGTGCGCTGCCGCGCCTCCATCGGCGAGGTCGGCAACGCCGAACAGTCGAACATCAACTGGGGCAAGGCCGGCCGTATGCGGTGGAAGGGCGTTCGCCCGACCGTCCGTGGTGTGGTCATGAACCCGGTCGACCACCCGCACGGTGGTGGTGAGGGTAAGACCTCCGGTGGTCGCCACCCGGTCTCCCCGTGGGGCAAGCCCGAGGGCCGCACCCGCAAGCCCAACCGTCCGAGCGACAAGCTCATCGTCCGCCGCCGCGGCAAGAAGCGTTAAGGAGGAGGTTAGAAATGCCACGCAGCCTGAAGAAGGGCCCGTTCGTCGACGATCACCTCCTCAAGAAGGTGGACGTTCAGAACGAGAAGGGCACGAAGCAGGTCATCAAGACCTGGTCGCGTCGTTCCACCATCATCCCCGATTTCATCGGGCACACGTTCTCGGTGCACGACGGCCGCAAGCACGTCCCGGTCTTCGTGTCGGACAACATGGTTGGACACAAGCTCGGTGAATTTGCGCCGACTCGGACGTTCAAGAGCCACGTCAAGGACGATCGGAAGAGCAAGCGGCGATGAGCACTGAAACTCAGAACCAGACCGCACGCGCCACCGCCAAGCACGTGCGCGTGACGCCCATGAAGGCCCGTCGTGTTGTGGACCTGGTCCGCGGCAAGAGTGTTGCGGACGCGCTGAACATCCTGCGGTTCGCCCCGCAGGCCGCCAGCGAGCCGGTCGCCAAGGTCGTGGCTTCGGCCGCCGCCAACGCGACCAACAACCTCGGCCTGAACCCGGCCACCCTGGTCATCTCGACGGCTTTCGTCGACGAGGGCGCGACCATGAAGCGTTTCCAGCCGCGGGCCCAGGGCCGTGCGTTCCGGATCCGCAAGCGCACCAGCCACATCACCATCGAGGTCGAGAGCGTGCCCACCGTCGGCGCTGCCACTCGTAGCCGCCGGAACGGAGGGGAGAAGTAAATGGGACAGAAGATCAATCCCCACGGCTTCCGCCTCGGCATCACCACCGACTGGAAGTCGCGCTGGTACGCCGACAAGCAGTACAAGGAATACGTCGGAGAAGACGTCAAGATCCGCAAGCTTCTTGCCACCGGCATGGAGCGCGCGGGCATCTCGAAGGTCGAGATCGAGCGCACCCGTGATCGCGTCCGTGTGGATATCCACACCGCGCGTCCGGGCATCGTGATCGGCCGTCGTGGCGCCGAGGCCGACCGCATCCGTGCCGAGCTGGAGAAGCTCACCGGCAAGCAGGTGCAGCTGAACATCCTCGAGGTCAAGAACCCCGAGTCGGATGCGCAGCTCGTTGCCCAGGGTGTGGCCGAGCAGCTGTCGAACCGTGTGGCGTTCCGTCGCGCGATGCGCAAGGCCATTCAGTCGGCCATGCGTTCGCCGAACGTCAAGGGCATCCGCGTGCAGTGCTCGGGCCGCCTCGGTGGCGCCGAAATGTCGCGCTCGGAGTTCTACCGCGAAGGCCGTGTGCCGCTGCACACGCTTCGCGCGGACATCGACTACGGCCTGTACGAGGCTCGCACCACCTTCGGCCGCATCGGCGTGAAGGTGTGGATCTACAAGGGCGACATCGTCGGTGGCAAGCGTGAGGTCACCGCCTCCGCCGCGCCCGCCGGCGACCGTGATCGTCCGCGTCGTGAGCGGCCGAGCCGCCCGCGTCGCTCGGGTGCCCAGGGCACTACTGCCACCAGCACTGAAGCCGGCCGTGCCGCGACTGCTGTCGCGGATGCTCCGGCAGAGACGACCCAGGAGGGCTGACCTATGTTGATGCCTCGCAAGGTCAAGCACCGTAAGCAGCACCACCCGGGCCGCTCCGGCATGTCCAAGGGCGGCACCTCGGTGACGTTCGGTGAGTACGGCCTCCAGGCTCTGGAGCCGGCTTACGTGACCAACCGTCAGATCGAGTCGGCGCGTATCGCGATGACCCGCCACATCAAGCGTGGCGGCAAGATCTGGATCAACATCTACCCCGATCGCCCGCTCACCAAGAAGCCGGCCGAAACCCGCATGGGTTCCGGTAAGGGTTCGCCGGAGTGGTGGATCGCGAACGTGAAGCCGGGACGGGTCATGTTCGAGATGTCTTACCCGAATGAGGAGACCGCTCGTGAGGCCCTGCGCCGCGCGATGCACAAGCTCCCCATGAAGTGCAGGATCGTGAAGCGAGAGGAGCAGTTCTGATGGCTACCGGAACTCCGGCTGCAGAGCTGCGCGAGCTGACCGAAGAGGAGCTCGTCGCGAAACTGCGTGAAAGCAAGGAAGAGCTGTTCAACCTGCGCTTCCAGATGGCGACGGGCCAGTTGCAGAACAACCGTCGTCTGCGCGTGGTCCGGCACGAGATCGCGCGCATCTACACGGTCATGCGTGAGCGCGAGCTCGGCCTGGCCACCGGTCCTGAAGGCAAGGGAGATGCGGCATGAGTGACGCAAAAGGCCCGGCCAAGACGCCGGCGCAGGTTGAGGATCGTGGCCAGCGCAAGGTGCGCTACGGCTACGTCGTCTCCGACAAGATGACCAAGACCATCGTGGTCGAGCTGGAGAATCGCGTGAAGCACAAGCTTTACGGCAAGATCATCCGGACCACCTCGAAGGTCAAGGCGCACGACGAGAACGAGATCGCCGCCGTCGGTGACCGCGTGCAGCTGATGGAGACCCGTCCGCTGTCCGCCACCAAGCGCTGGCGTCTGGTCGAGGTGCTGGAGAAGGCCAAGTAAGCCGTTCCCACCTCGACGACAGTCGAAGTACGAAGGCCCGCTTCCCGATTGGGGAGCGGGCCTTCGTCGTATCCGAGGGTGTCGCCGGTTTCAGAAGCTGCCCATGTCGGCCGACAGCCAGTGTTCGGGGGTCATGTACACGGCGACCTGCTCGCCGTGCGATTCCGCGAATTTCAGGTACTCGTCCACCGCCGCGGGCGGCAGGTAGCGCTCGGCCATCTCCCGATGCTGTTCGGGCGTCATCACCGTGACCTTGGTGATGGGCCCTTCCACGGTCACGTAGCGGACGCTGGGCTCCACGACCTGCACCATGAGGCTGAAGCGCCCCGCGGATTCCAGGGCGCGCATCTTGCGGGATTCGGGTCCGGTGAGGATCCAGAGATCGCCGCCGGGGGTGTACTGGTACCAGATGGGCAGGTTGAGTGGCGCCCGCCCGGGCTTCTCGGTGACGGCGAGCGCGCCGATGAGCGGCTGCGCGAGGAATTCCTGTCGATCTGCAATCGTCAGTGCCATGTTCCCAACCTACTGAAACCGAGCCGCCTCCCTCGGAAATTCTTGCCCGAGAGCGTCAGTGGGCCGGGGTGTGCAGTGCCTCCACCGTGCGGACCAGGGGTGCCAGTTCGGGGGAGAGGGCGGCCTCGTCGAGGGCCGCGCGCAGGGCGGCGTCGTTGGTGGGGCGGGCCTGTTCCAGGAGGGTGCGGCCGGCGTCGGTGACGTTGGTGTAGATGCCGCGGCGATCGTGCGGGCAGAGGTAGCGGGCCAGGAGGCCGCGGTCTTCGAGGCGGGTCACCAGCCGGGTGGTGGCGCTCTGGGACAGGACCACCGCGTCGGCCACCTGCTTCATCTGCAGCATGCCGCCGTCGCCCGTGTGCTGGCGGTTGAGCACGTCGAGCAGGGAGTACTCGCGCACGCTCAGGCCGTGCCCGGACTGCAGGGCGCGTTCGATATGGGCCTCGATGCGGCCGTGCAGCAGCGAGAGCGCGCACCAGCCCTGGGCGAGCGCGGTCAGGGCGGGGTCCGTGGCGGTCATGGCGTTTCCTCTGTTCGGAGCGGCTCGTACCAGAATAGACGACTTCCGCGAATGCCAGCGCTTGCATATAGAGCGCGTGTGCAACTAATGTGCATGCAATAACAAGCTAGTGCAATCGTCTGGAAGGTGTTCCCATGCCGCTCGCGCTGCTGGCTCTCGCAATCGGGGCCTTCGGAATCGGCACCACCGAATTCGTCATCATGGGCCTGCTGCCCGAGGTCGCCGGCGACTTCGGCGTCTCCATTCCGACCGCGGGCTGGCTGGTCACCGGCTACGCGCTCGGCGTCATGGCCGGCGCCCCGATCATGACCGCGCTCGGCACCCGCGTCTCCCGCAAGCGCATGCTCATGATCCTCATGGGCCTGTTCATCGCCGGAAACCTGATCTCCGCCGTCGCGCCGGTCTTCGGTGTGATGCTGGTGGGCCGCGTGGTCGCCTCGCTGGCGCACGGCGCGTTCTTCGGCATCGGGGCCGTGGTGGCCGCCGAGCTGGTCGCGCCCGACAAGAAGGCCGGGGCCATAGCCATGATGTTCACCGGGCTGACCGTCGCCAACGTCGTCGGCGTGCCGCTGGGCACGATCGTCGGCCAATCCCTGGGCTGGCGTGTCACTTTCGCCATCGTGGCCCTGCTCGGCGTCGTCGGGCTGGTGGGCATCGCCAAACTGGTTCCCGAGCAGCCGATGCGCGAACCGGTGCGCCTGCGCCGGGAGCTGGCCGCCTTCAAGAACATTCAGGTGCTACTGGCCAATGCCATGACGGTGCTGGGGTTCGGCGCGGTCTTCGCCGCCATCACCTACATCGCCCCGATGATGACCGAGATCGGCGGCTTCGCGGACACCTCGGTGCCCTGGCTGCTGGTCCTGCTCGGCCTCGGCATGGTGGTGGGCAACCTGGTCGGCGGCAGATACGCTGACCGTCACCTGATGCCGATGCTGTACATCTCCCTCGGCGCGCTGACCCTCACACTGGCCCTGTTCACCGTCACCGCCCACAGCAAGCCCCTGGCCGCGATCTCCGTATTCCTCATCGGCGCACTGGGTTTCGCGTCGGTCCCGTCGCTACAGAAGCGCGTCCTCGATCACGCCCAGGCGGCCCCGACCCTGGCCTCCGCGGTGAACATCGGCGCCTTCAACCTCGGCAACGCCCTCGCCGCCTGGCTCGGCGGCCTCACGATCGCCGCGGGCCTGGGCTACACGGCCCCCAACTGGGTGGGCGCGGCCCTGGCGGCTTCCGCCCTGGCCCTGGCGGTGCTGGCGGCGGCACTCGAACGCCGCGGCGTCGCAACAACTCTCGTCACCGGCCAACCAGATCAGGTACTGGTCCACTCCTGACCGGATGCTGATATCTGTGGCGCGGAGAGCATTACGCGCTCCGTGCCACGGGTCGCAGGGGCTAAGCCTTCTTACCGGGCGCCCCGAACCGGTTCTTCGCGGGCCGGTTGGTGGCGGCGCGGCGCTCGGCATCCTTGTTCTTCACACGCTCGGCCTCGGCCTGCACCGTGCGCAGGTTCTCGCGTTCGCGCACCAGCCAGTCCGGGGACTCCGCGTTCAGGGCGTCGATCTCGGCGGTGGTGAGTGCGTCGGCGACGCCCGCGCGGGCCAGACCGGAGTTGGAGATCCCGAGTTTGCGGGCGGTCACGTCGCGGGGGAAGGGGCCGGCGGCGCGCAGGTCGGTCAGCCACTGCGGCGGGTTGACGCGCAGCTCCTCGAGTTCGCCGCGGGTGATGGGTGAGTTCCGGAACTCCTCGGGCGCGGCCGGGAGGTAGATGCCGAGCTTGTCGGCCGCGGTCAGCGGCTTCATGGTCTGGTTGTTCTTGTCCGGGCTCACTGATCAAGGGTATCGGGGCGGGCCGGGCACCTGCGCACAGGGCGGTGTCGCGGTGCAATAACCTGGGTGGAATGAGCCGGTTCTCCTCGATCGATGTCACGCGTCTGCGCTGGTTCGTGGCGGTTGCGGAAGAGTTGCACTTCGCGCGCGCCGCGCGCGGTCTCGGGATCTCCCGGCAGCGACTGAGCGCGACGGTCATCGAGCTGGAGGAGGAGCTCGGCGTCAAGCTCTTCGTGCCCGGTGCACAGCCCACCGAGCTCAGTGCCGACGGCGGCGAGCTGCTGGCGTCGGCGCGCGAGATCCTCGCGAATGTCGTGGAGCCCGAACCCGTTGCCGCACAGGGTGATCGACTGCGCGTCGGATTCGTGCCGGGCGTGACGGTCACCAAATGGGATCGCATCTGGCGTGAGCGCTTCCCCGACACTCCCGCCGAGATGATCCCGGTCCCCATGCGCGAGCAGGAGTCGGCGCTGCGTGAGCGCGCCGTGGACATGTGCTTCGTGCGCCTGCCCATCGACCGTGACGGCCTGGACGTGATTCCGCTCTATCGCGAGCTGCCGGTGGTGGTCGTGCCCAAGGATCATCCGCTCTCGGTCTTCGAGCAGATCGGCCTGGCCGACCTGGCCGATGAGCGCATGCAGGACGCCGACGACCTGGACGACGCGGCCATGACCATGGATCTGGTGGCCGCGGTGAGCGGCGCCGCCATCGTCCCGCATTCGATCGCGCGCCTGCACACCCGCAAGGATCTGGTCTATCGGACCGTCATGGGCCTGCCCGAGACCGAGATCGCCCTGGCCTGGCCGACCGAGGCGACCACCGAGCTGGTGGAGGAGTTCGTCGGCGTGGTGCGCGGCCGATCGGCGCAGAGTTCGCGGTCCCCGTCGGGTCAGCGCAAGCCGGCGCGGGCGCAGCCTGCCAAGGCGCGCACGGGCGGTGCGAAGAAGTCCGTCGGCAAGAAGCCGCAGCCGGGCGCCGCGAAGTCGAAAGGCGCTGGAGCGCAGAAGAAGTCCGGTAAGAAGCGAGGCCGCTAGCCCGGCCCGTTCGACCGCGAGCCCGCCACCCCGATCCCGGGGGCGGCGGGCTTTCGTCATCTCGGGGATCGATTCCGGGAAAGTTCAGGGTCACGTCAGGGTTGCGCTATACGTATACGTCTACTTATAGTGATTTCAGGCGAGGGGAGACCCTGGCACCAACTGGATCCGGAAGCCCTGTGGCGCAAGGGGAATCGAGCGGGGTGCCATGTTCTACAAGCATGCCTATATGCGCATCTATGCGAATAGTCTCGTCAACCTACTGTTGACTATTCACCATGAGTCAACCTATGGTTGACGCACTGAACCCGGGAGCGATCATGGACATCGATATGCAGAAAACAGCCGGCGAACCCACCCCCGGCACCGCCGTCACCCAGACCCTGCCCGAGGGCATGCGCACCATCGAGCTGCGCGTCGGCCCGGGTGGCGCGCGGACGCAGACCTTCATCGGGCGTGAACTCGCCGAATCGCACCGCGTCACCAAGGCCGGCGCCGAGGTGGTCCGGGTGTATCAGAGCAGGAAGGGCAAACTCGTGGTGCACCGGCACTACATCGAGTGGACCGAGTTCACCAACGTCACCCGGCGGGCCTTCCGCGACAAGAAGTCCGAGTTCACTGTCGCGCGCAAGCAGTCCGACCAGTCGGACCTTTCCGCGATCACGCACTGGGCCAAAGGTTTCCGGGACTGGCGCGACATGCTCGGTCTCGGTGAGGATGGGTATGGCGACTTCACCGTCGACATCGTGGACGCGCCGGGGGAGTTGCGTGATCTGGTGCCGGAGAGGGTCTTCCGGATCGTCGCCGATGTGCTCGAGAACCCCGCCGCCCAGGTGCTCGACATCTGAGTTCGCCTCGAAAAACGAATAGTACGGCCGAACCCCGAAGGGACCCTTCGCATGTTCTCCCGACTCGGACGCCTGGTCGTCGCGCAACCGTGGGCGGTGATCGGCGTCTGGCTGATCGCCATCGTCGCGGTGGCCGGCCTCGCGCCGAAGCTCACCGCGACCACCGACCAAGCCGACTTCCTGCCCTCGCACTACGAGTCCATCCAGGCGATGGAGTTGCAGCAGCGGGCCTTCCCCAACAGCGCCACCCCGGCCGCCCTCATCGTGTTCGTCCGGGCCGACGGCGGTCCGCTCACCGACGCCGACGCGGCATCGGTGGCTGCTGTCGCGGGTGCGCTCGGTGAACGCAAGGTCGAGGACGTCACGACCGTGCAGGCCACGCCGCCGTCGCAGAATCGCCTGGTACAGGTGGTCGCGGTCGGAATGACCAAGATCACCAGTCCGGAGGACACCCGGCAGAGCGACGCGGTCAAGGACCTGCGCACCGCGTTGCAGGAGCAGGTCGCGGGCACCGATCTGAAGGCCGGTATCACCGGCTCGGCCGCGCAGGGCCTGGATCAGCAGGAGTCGAGCCAGAAGGGCATGGCCATCATCGCCATCGCCACCATCGTGCTGATCCTGGTGCTGCTGCTCGTCATCTTCCGCAGTCCGGTCATCGCGCTGTTGCCCATCGTGGTCATCTTCGGGATCTCGTCCATGGTCGGCGGTCTGCTCGCCATCGTGAGCAAGGCCTTCGATCTGAAGATCGACAGTTCGGTGCAGTCGCTGCTCATCGTGGTGCTCTTCGGCGTCGGCACCGACTACATTCTGTTCCTGATGTTCCGGTACCGCGAACGACTACGGGCCGGTGAGGATCCCAAGACGGCCATGGTCAGCTCGGTGACCCGGGTCGGCGAGGCCATCACCTCGGCGGCCGCGGCGGTCATCATCGCCTTCGGCGCGCTCACCCTGTCCACGCTCGGCATGTTCCGGTCCATGGGCCTGGCGCTGGCGATCGCGGTGGCGGTGGCGCTGCTGGCCGGGCTGACCCTGATCCCGGCGATCGTCTCGCTGCTGGGCACCAAGGTCTTCTGGCCGTCCAAGGCGTGGCAGCACGAGCCCACGGGCGCGCGTTTCGACGCCATCGGAAGCTCGCTGGGCAGGCGGCCCGGGCTGTACGCGGTCGCGTCCGGCGGTGTGCTGATCCTGTTGGGCGTCTTCGCTTTCGGCTTCAATCCGACCTTCGATCTGTCCTCGGGCTCGACCTCGAGCGCGTCCGAGTCCACGATCTACGGCGAGGAATTGCTCAAGGGCATGCCCGCGGGCAGCACCCAGCCCTCGCAGGTCTACCTGAGCGCGGATCAGGGCGCGCTGGGCGCGGATCAGCTCGGCGCGTATCGCACCGCGCTGGCGGCGGTCCCGGGCGTCGGCCAGGTCGGCGAGCCGGTGCTGTCCGCGGACAAGGCCGTGGCCGAATATCAGGTGACGCTCACCGACGCACCCGAATCCGACGCGGCGGCCGACACCATGAAGGGCCCGCTGCGCACCACCGCGCACGACGCGGCGCCGGCCGGCACCACGGCGGTGGTGGGCGGTATGACCTCGATCTTCGTCGATTTCCAGGCGGCCATGAATCGGGACTATCGGGTGGTCTTCCCGGTGGCGGCGGTGCTCATCATGATCGTGCTCGGGTTGCTGCTGCGCAGTCTGGTGGCGCCCTGGTACCTGATGGCCTCGGTGTTCCTGGGCTTCGCGGCCACGCTCGGCGCGGCGGTGCTGGTGTTCCAGCACCTGCAGGGTGATTCGGGCTTGATCTTCACGTTGCCGATCATCATGTACCTGTTCGTGGTCGCGCTCGGCACGGACTACAACATCCTCATGGTGGCGCGCCTGCGCGAGGAGGCCCGCGAGGGCCACGATCCGCACCGGGCGGCGGCGCTGGCGTTCAAGCACGCCGGCCCGACCGTCGCCGCGGCCGGTGTCATCCTGGCGGGCACCTTCGCCTCGATGATGCTGGCGGGCAACAACGTGCTCTCGCAGATGGGTTTCGCCATCTCGGTCGGCATCGCCATCGCGGCGTTCGTGATGGCCATGTTCTTCACCCCGGCGGTGACCGCGCTCATCGGTCGCGCCGCGTGGTGGCCCGGGCACGGTGGCGATGCCCGGCCGAACACCACGACGGTGACCCTGGGCAAGTCCGCGGATGCGGATCGGGACGCCGCACACCGGTAGCTCCGCGCCCGTGATCGGGCCCGCTTCCCTCGGGAGGCGGGCCCGTTTCGCCGTGTGCGGTCGGTTGTTCACGCAGGTAGGGGACGTTTGACAGGAACTCGTTTCAGTTTTTCGGGCAAAGTGCCCCATAGTGAACTGGACAACCGATACAGTTCGCCGACCGCGCACAACGCGGGCAGGCATCGAGGAGTGACATGAAGCAGTCCGTGCACAAGCGCATCGCCCGTCGGGTCGGCGCGGGCGCCACGGCCCTGGCCGCGCTGGGCTGTTCGGCGGCGATGGCGGCCCCCTACGCGGGCGCGGTCCCCACCGGCATCTCGGTGAACGCCGACAAGATCTACGCGGCCTGCACCTACGAGATCACCGCGACCTACGACCACTGGTTCGAGGCGTGGTTCTACGTGGACGGCCTGGTCATCTCCGGCAGCCCCGTGAAGCCGTCCGGCGGCAAGGCCACTATTCAGTGGACGCCGAAGAAGGCAGGGACGCACACCATTTCGACGCTGCAGGGCTCGGCGTGGGAGCTGAAGGTGAACGTGCTGCAGCCGACCCTGACCGGCAGTGCCACCTGCGGCGCGAGCCCGCTGGGCTTCCTGGGTTCCTAGGAGCCCGCTCCAAGACCCGGTTCGCTGTGGCCCGACCACGGCGAACCGTCCCGGGCCAGGCTGACGCCATTCCTCTGTTCCCTAGTCAGCCTGGCCCTCCCCGTTGTCCGGGAACCGTCCTCAGCTGAGGGTCGTGTGCCAGACCACGGCCGCGGCCAGCGCGCCGGCGCCGTTCACCGACCAGTGCAGTGCGATGGGTGCGAGCAGGCTCCCGCTGCGTCGCCGCAGCCAGGTGAATACGGCACCGGCTGCCGCGGTGGCGACCACCGCGAGCGCGATGCCCGCGATCTGACCGGCGACCCCGCCGCCCAGAAATCCGCTCAGTCCCTTGTTCCCGCTGGTCAAACCGAGCGAGGACGCGATGTGCCAGAGCCCGAAAAGCATTGATCCGGCCGCGAATACGCCGCGCGCCCCGTAGGCGCGATCGAGGGTCCCGTGCAGGACGCCGCGGAAGGCGAGTTCTTCCGGGATGGCCGTCTGCAGCGGAATGACGATCATCGACGCGATGAGCGCGCCGGAGATGGTGGCGTAGCGATCGGCCAGGAAGAACGGCCGGGTGATCGGCAGGATCGCCCCGATGGCGACGACCGTGAGAACGAGTCCCACCGCCCCCAGCGCCCAGAGCGACCCCCGCCGCCAGTGCCGCGGGGAGAGCCCGAGTTCGGACCAGGCCAGCCCCCTGCGCCGGACCATGGCCAGCAGCACAACCGCGGCAATCGGTACCGAGACGATGCTCGCCCAGGGCGTGGTGAAGTGCGCTATGAGATTCGTGCAGGTCAAGACGATGACAACGACCGCCACATCGATATACGCGTGCATGCGGTGGCGCGGCTGTTCGGTCGGGGCCGACAGGACAGCGACCGCACCGTTATCGTTTCGAGACATCTCGGCCAGTGTACGTAGCAATTCTTAGAGCGCACTTCGAATGTGCGTAATACCGCTCGATCCGATCGAATCAGCCGATCTGAGCTGTTCCGTTCCACCCGGCGAGGTCGTCCCAGGCCTGCAGGGTGCGGGCCGTTTCGAAGCGGCGCGGGTCGCCGGTCAGCGGATCGGTGAATTCGAGTGCGCAGGCGAGCAACTGGAGTGGACGGGTGTAGTCATCGACCGGTTTGTCGGTGAGTTCGGGATAGAAGTCGTCGCCCAGGATCGGGATACCCAGGCCGTTCATGTGCAATCGGAGCTGATGGGTGCGGCCGGTGGCGGGCAGCAGCCGGTATCGGCCCAGTCCGTCGCGCTGGTCGAGCAGCTCGATCCGGGTCTCGGCATTGGGCTCGCCGGGCTCCTCGTACGCCTTGAGGACCTGCCGTTCCTTGACGATGCGGCTCACCACCGTGCGCGGCAGTTCGAGCGCGGGGTCGAACGGCGCGACGGCTTCGTACTCCTTGTGCACCACGCGGCGGTGGAACATGGTCTGATACGCGCCGCGCGCGGCCGGGTCGACGATGAACATGACCAGTCCGGCGGTGACCCGGTCGAGCCGATGCGCGGGCACCAGATCGGGCAGGTCGAGGTCGCGGCGCAGGCGCACCAGCGCGGTCTGCAGAATGTGCTGCCCGCGCGGGATCGTGGACAGGAAGTGCGGTTTGTCGATGACGAGCAGCCGCTCGTCGCGGTGCACGATGCCGATCTCGAACGGCACCTCGGCCTCGTCGGGCAGATCCCGGTGGAACCAGACCGCGCCGCCGGGCACGTAGGGCGCGTCCGGCGCGATGGGCCCTTCCAGGTCGACGATGCCGCCGGCGCGCAGCAGTTCGTCGATGCGCGCGGGATCCACGCGCGGCAGGCGTTCCACGAGATGGTCGCGAATGGTCGTCCACTCGCCGTCCTCGGGCAGCCGCAGCCGCGCCGGGTCCAACCCGTGCCGCTTGGGTAGCGGCGGCTGCTGCCTGCGTCTCACCGCTAGGACCCTAGTGGGGTCAGTACCCGCGCAGTTTGTCGGGAGTGATGCGGATCAGCGTGTTGTACTCGCCGAAGAACTGCTCGGCGGTGAAGTTCAGGCTCGCGAGCCCGCCGGTGTACTTCTCGGTGTAGTCGGCGATCTCGCCGGGGGTGGCGGGCTGCGCGGCGATGTGCGCGTCGCCGACGAAGATGGCGAAGTCGCCGCCGTCGAAGGTGGAGTTGAGGTTGAGTGAGACGCGCGGCTGCCGGGTGAGGTTGCGCACCTTGGCCTGCCCGGGCTTGCTGAAGATCAGGAACTCGGTTCCGTTCCAGAGGAACCAGACCGGGTTGGGCTGCGGGGTGCCGTCGGCGGCGGTCGTGGTGAGCCAGATGACATTGTCGCGCTGCAGGCGCGCGGCGACGCGGGCGCCGAAATCGGTGGCGGCGTCGATGAGCGGTGCGTGAGTGGTCATATCAGGCGACAACGCGGGTGCGGTCGCGGCGATTCCGGATCGGCGATGCGGATTCTTTACTGGCGTATCCCGAACGTGGCCCCACAAAATAAGGTAAGCCTATGCAAATATAGCCGGGGCGGTGGGTTACCCACTGTGGACAACAGTGGGCAACCGTGACAGGCGGGAGAACCGGTGGACACAGTTCTGGTGGTCGGGGCAGGTCCGAAAGCCCTTGCCGTGGCGGCGAAGTCGCAGGCGTTGCGGGCGATCGGGTTGCCCGCACCACGCGTGATCGTGGTGGAATCGCATGCGGTGGGCGGCAATTGGCTGCCCAGCGGAGGCTGGACGGACGGTCAGCATCGACTCGGCACGAGCCCGGAGAAGGACGTCGGCTTCCCGTACCACTCCACGTGGGCGCGCGGCCGCAATCGCGAGATCGACGCGGCCATGCGCGATTTCAGCTGGAACGCCTTCCTGATCGAGCACGGCACCTACGCCGAGTGGATCGATCGCGGCCGCCCCGCGCCCCAGCATCACGTCTGGGCCAGGTATCTGCAGTGGGTAGGCCGCAAGACCGACATGGAGTTGATCGCGGGCAGCGTCACCGGCATCGCCGCAGCCGCGGACGGCTGGCTCGTCACGGTCACCGATGCCGGCGGCGGCAGCAGCGAAATCGACTGTGACGCCGTGATGATCACCGGCCCGGGTCGCAGCGATCGGGCCTTCACCACGCATCCGAAGGTGCTCAGCATTCAGCGCTTCTGGGATCTGGCGGGACGGCGACTGCTGCCGCCGTCCTCGCGGGCGGCGGTCATCGGGGGCGGCGAGACGGCGGGCTCGGCCCTGGACGAGCTGGTCCGGCACGAAATGCTCACGGTCTCGGTCATTTCGCCGAACGCCACGCTGTACACCCGCGGCGAGAGCTTCTTCGAGAACTCGCTGTACAGCGATCCGACGAAGTGGAGCACGCTCGGCGCCGAGGAGCGCCGCGATGTGATCCGCCGGACCGATCGCGGGGTGTTCTCCGTCCGCGTGCAGGAAACGCTGCTGGGCGACAACCGGGTTCACCATCTCCAGGGCAGGGTGACGTCGATGGCCGATCAGGACGGCCGGGTCGCGCTCACCCTGGCCAATGATCGGCGCGCGGATCAGGTGCACACCTTCGATCTCGTGGTCGACGCGACCGGCGGGCAACCGCTGTGGTTCCTGGACCTGTTCGACGCGAGCGCGACCGATCTGCTCGAGCTGGCCGTGGGCGGACCGCTCACCCAGGCGCGCATCGAGAACGCCATCGGCTACGACCTGGCGGTGTCCGGACTGGACGCCAAGCTGTACCTGCCCAACATGGCGGCGCTGGCGCAGGGGCCGGGCTTCCCGAATCTCAGTTGCCTGGGCGAACTTTCGGATCGGGTGCTGCGACCGGATCCGGCGCGGCGGCGGCCCGGAGCGCGTGAGCGTGCCGGGCTGAATCGGTAGCCGTGGGCTGGTTCGCGGTGCGCGCCGAGCCCCGCGGGCCCGGCTCGCAGGCTGTCGGCGAATGTCCGGCTACGGCCGGTGGCGGCAACCGCGATGCGCTATCGCGGGCGAATTGCACGGCCGCCTAGATTATCCGGCGTCGGTGCGGGTGAAATCCGCACGGCTGTGAATTGCGGGCCGCTGAATCACTGTGTGAATTATGCGAGATTCGCCCTGCTCAACCGAATCATCCCAAAGATCGGTAAGGGTAGCCTATACTAACTCGGGGGCGTTGCACTGCCCGGGCGCCGGGGGGCAGGTGAACCGATGATGCCGCGTGCGGTGGGCGGCGTGCAGGAGAGATGGCCAATGCCAAGGGAACTCGGATGGATCAGGCAATTTCAGGCTCCGGGTTCCGATCGCTGTCCGCCGCTGCTGATTTTCCCGCACGCGGGCGCCGGCGCGTCGGCTTATCGAGTTTTTGCCAGATCGCTGGCCCCGCACTTCGACACCGTGGTGTTCCAGTACCCGGGTCGCCAGGATCGCGCCCGGGAGGCGGCCGCGCCGACGCTGAACGAGCTTGCCGCCGGGGCATTCTCGGCCTTTCGCGGCTCACCGCATCACACCGGTGCGCCGCTGACCCTGTTCGGGCACAGCATGGGCGCGGTCGCGGCTTTCGAGTTCGCCCGCCTGGCCGAGGCCGCCGGGGTGGGCGTGCGCCTGCTGGCGGTCTCGTCCTCGGCCGCGCCCGCGCTCATCGCCGAACTGCCCCCGCACCCCACCGGTGACGAGGAACTGCTCGATCATCTGTCCGCGCTCAACGGCACCGGCGCCGAGGTGCTGGCCAGCCGGGAACTGCTGCGCATGGCGCTGCCGGTCATGAAGGCCGACTACCGCGCCTTCGATGCCTACTCGTGTGCCCCCGGCATCGCCGTGCGCGCCCCGATCGTGGCCCTGGGTGGTGACGAGGACGAATTCGTCTCGCCCCGTGCGCTGTACGCGTGGGAACCGCATACCGCCGGTGGATTGCGGGTGACGCTGTTCGCGGGCGGGCACTTCTACATCGACGAGCACGCCGCGGGCATCGCCGATCTGCTGGTCCCGCAATCGAGCGGGGTCGCATGAGCGGGGCCGATCCGGGCGATCCCATCGTGATCGCGGGCATCGGGGTCGAAGCGCCCGGCGGGGTCGGCACACCGGCGGAGTTCTGGTCCGCGCTGGCCGGGGGCCGGGAATTGATCGGCGCGTTTCCGCGTGATCGGGAATGGCCGCTCGCCGAGGTCTTGGGCCTGGGCGAGCGCGAGGGCTGGGGGACGGTGTGCGACGCCGGTGGATTCCTCACCGCCGCCGCCGAATTCGATCCGCTCTTCTTCGGCATCACCCCGCGTGAGGCCGTCGCGATGGATCCGCAACAGCGCGTGGCGCTGCGGGTGGCCTGGCGCGCCCTCGAACACGCGGGAATGAATCCGGCTGCGTTGGAAGGTGATTCGGCCGGGTGCTGGATGGGCGTCTCCACCATGGAGTACGGACCGCGCGCCTCGGAGATCAACGAGTTCAACGGCTATCGCGTCACCGGCGCCGCACAGGGCGCGGTGGCCGGTCGGATCTCGCACGCGTTCGGTCTGCTCGGGCCGTCCATCAGCGTCGATACCGCCTGCGCCTCCTCGCTCACCGCGGTGCATCAGGCCGCGGCGGCCATTCGCGCGGGCGAGTGCGATTGGGCGCTGGCGGGCGGGGTCTGCGTCATGGGCTCGCCGGGCGCGTTCTACGAGTTCGCCAGGAACAACGCCCTCGCCGCCGACGGGCACTGCCGCCCCTACGCCGCCGACGCCACCGGAACGCTGTGGGGCGAGGGTGCGGGAGTGGTTGTGCTGGAACGGGAATCACGGGCGGCGGCGCGCGGGCACCGGGTGTACGGGCGCCTGCTGGCTTCGCGGGTGAACCACAACGGCGGCGGTGCACCGCTCGCGGTGCCGAGCGCCGCCGCGCAGGAGCGCCTGATTCGCGGCACGCTGGCCGCGTCCGGGGTCGCACCGGATCGGGTCGGGGTCGTCGAGGGTCATGGAACCGGGACACCGGTCGGCGATCCGCTGGAGCTGGCCGCCTTGGCCGGCACCTACGGGAGCGCGGGCGGCGCGGGCCCGTACCTGGGTTCGGTGAAGTCGAACACCGGTCACGCCCAGGCGGCCGCGGGCATGCTGGGGCTGATCAAGGTGCTGCTGTGCGGCCTGCATGGGCAGGTCGCGCCCTCGCTGTTCGCCGACCGTCCCACCGCGGAAATCAACTGGGATACAGCCGGTTTACGGCTGGCCACCGAGCTGACGGACTGGGACCCGATCGACGACTGCCGCTACGCCGCGGTGTCCTCCTTCGGTGTCTCGGGCACCAACGCGCACGCCATCATCGGCATGCCGGTCCCGCGGGAGAGCGATGTCTAGCCACCGACTGCCCGACGGGACCATCCCGGTCCCGCTGTCCTCCGATACCGGACCGGGCCTGCGCGCCGAGGCCGCCGCCGTCGCGGGCTACCTGGAGTGCCACGCCGCGGTCGGCCCGGATCGGGTGTCGGACATGCTCTTCCGCACCAGAACCGTGCGCCGCCATCGGGCACTGGCCATGGTGACAGCCCGGTCCGACCTGCTGCAGGCCCTGCGCGCTATTGCCGCGGGCGTGCCCCATCCGCTGGTGGTGGCCGGCGACGGGCCCGCCACGGCGCGCCGCATCGGCTTCGTCTTCCCCGGCCAGGGCGGCCAGCGCCCCGGCATGGGCGGGCTGTACTACGAACTCTCCCCGGCCTATCGGGCCGCCGTCGATGCCTGTGCCGCCCTGCACGCCGCGCGATTCGGCCAGAACCAGCCGCTGCACTATCTGCTCGGCGACGAGGGCCGGTTTCAAGATGAGGTGTGGGAAGTGCAGCCCGCCTTGATGTTCCACATGACCGGGCTGGCCGCGATGTGGCGGGCCGCCGGGGTGCACCCGGCCGCCACCATCGGTCACAGCCAGGGCGAACTGGCCGCCGGTGCGGTGTCGGCGGTGATGTCGCTGCACGACGCGGTCCTGGTGGTGACGCATCGCTCCCGGCTGGTCGAGCGGCTGTCCCCGCGCGGCTACTCCATGGCGGTGCTGGCCATGGATCGCGAGGAGTGCGAGGCGCTGCTGGCCCGGCATTCGGGCTGGGCCGAACTGTCGGTGGTGAACTCCCCGCACATCATGGCCGTCTCGGGAACCCGCGAAACCGTCGGCGAACTGGTGGTGTCGGCCACCGGCGGCGGCCGGTTCGCGCGTGAGATCCGGGTCGCCTATCCGGCACACACCTCCATCGTCGCCGAATTGCGCGCGGATCTAGGCGCCTTCCTCAGCGCGGACATGGAAAACGAGCACTTCCTGCCCACCGAGATCCTCTGCTACGGCTCGACTCTCGGTGAGATCCTGTCCCCGGAGCTGGCGCAGGAGGAGTACTGGTACTGGAACCTGCGCAACCGGGTGCGCTTCGATCGTGCCGTCGTCGCGGCCGCGACCGACGGCATCGACACCTTCATCGAGGTGGTCGAACACCCCGTGTTGCAGTTGGCGATTCAGGAGAACCTCACCCTGGTCCCGCCCGACCCGGTGCACGGCCCGCGCGACTACACGGTGCTCGCCACCTCCCTGCGCACCGCGACCGGCCTGACCGAGTTCACCCGCAACCTGGCCGCGGTCGCGGTAGCCGACCTGAACTACGACTGGGACGCCCTGCGCACCGGCGAACCCCCCGCCCTCCCGCTGCGCGACTTCCCGCACACGGTCATGAACGAACGCCGCCTGTGGGCGCCGATCGGCCACGACGACAGCCGAATCCACCCGCCCCCGCCGCCGGTCCCCGCCCCACAGCGCCTGGTCGAAACCTGGATTCCCTGGAATCAGCGGTCCCTGACCCCGCCGCGCCGCATCGCCCTGATCGATCCGACGGATGACTGCGCGGAGCTGACCGCCGCCCTGGTGCGCTCCGCCGATCGATACGGAGCCAGCGCAGAAGTGCTGTCGGAGAACGAATCCGACCTGAGTGCCTACGACACCCTTGCAATCCTGCTCTCCGCGCCGTCCGCCACCGCGACCGGCGCGAACACCGACCTCTTGGCGACCTTCTTCGCCGAATCGCGCTGGATTTCGGCGGCTACTGCATTCTCAGCCGCCGCTGGAAAGCCGGCGTTCCCGCAGAACGACTTCCGGCCGACGCGGTGGGCCGCCCCCTGCGATGCCGATGAGCCGGTCGCTGCGGCCGGGCTTGCAAGCGATGTGAGACAGAGGGGCGCGCGACCGGCCTCGCCATCGAGTTGGCGGAGCGGGGCGGGACCGGAAAATGATCGCGGGACCGAGGACGTCCCGATGGCGGGCCACACCGTCCCGACGTCCGGCGACGGTCCTGCCGGTGCAGTGCCGGGCGTGCGGGCGGGACGGAATTCGGCTGTGCCGGTCGTTGCGGGCGGCACCGATCTGAGCCGTGATGACCGCGGCGCGAGTGCGGAACCACCGGCTGCGGTGAATGGGCGAGCGGCAGCGCTGCACCGTGAGCTGTGGCTGATCACCGTTGGTGGTGAGACGGTGACGTCCGGGGAAGACGGTCTCTCCCCGTACCTCGCCGCGGCTGCCGCCGGATTCCGCTGTGCGGGGGCCGAACTGCCGGGTGCGCGGGTCCGGCATCTGGACCTGTCGGCGGGGTCCGGGATCGAGCAGGCCGCCCGGGCGATCGGTGCGCTGCATACGGCCGGTGAGCCGGAGATGGCGCTGCGTGCGGAGAAGGTGTTCGTCAAACGCCTGGTGTCCGACGACTCCGCGCCCGGCCCGGCGGCGGATCTCGGCCACGTCTTGATCGTGGGCGGTACGGGAAAACTCGGGCTGTTGTTCGCAGAGCATTTCGCGCGGACCGGTGCAATCCGGGTGACACTGCTGAGCCGCACCGGTGAATCTCCTTCCATAGCAGCCGATCTCGTCCGACTGCGCGGAATCGGGCGCACCGAGATCGAGGTGGCGGCGTGCGACGTCGTCGATCCCGCGGCGCTCGCGCTGTTCGCCGGCGCATCCGCCGCGCGGCCGGTGAGCCTGCTGATTCACGCGGCGGTCGACTACGTGGCCGCCGATCTCGCGGACATCGGCCCAGACCTGGTTGTCGCCGCCACGGCCGCCAAGGTGATCGGACTGGAATCGGTCCTGGCCACGGTGGCGCGTACCCCCACCTGCCGCATCGTGCTGTGCTCGTCGCTGGCGGCGACCATCGGTGGCCGGGGCCAGGCCCTGTACGCGGCGGCCAACCGCCTGCTCGACGTGACCGCGCGGCGGCTGCGCGCGGACGGCCTGGACGCCACCGCCCTGCAGTGGAGCCTGTGGAGCGAGGCGGGCCCGCTCGACGCCGACGGTTTCGCCCGGGTCTCGGGAGTCGGTGTGTACCCGATGAATCCACCGGACGCGATTGCCGCCGGTCTCACCGGCGCGCCCGCCGACGCGGTGATCATCTCCGCCGACTGGCCCACGTTGCGCGATGTGCTCGATGCGTTCGGTCAGGCCCCGCTGCTCGCACTGGTTCCCGACCCTCCGGAACAGGCGGCCGGGCACCGGAATCCGGCGGCCGAGCCGTTCGGCGCCGGCTTCGATCGGCCCGGAGCTGTGATAGGCCGGGCCGGCTCTTCGGCCGGGCAACTGGGGACCGCAGCGGCCCGGGGGACCCCGGGCGGACAGTCGATGCAGGACCGGACGTCCGAAGCCGCGAACCGACCTTCGCCGCACGCGGTTCCGGGACCGGACGCCTCCGGCCCCGAGGGGCGGTCGGCCGCGGCGGGCGCTCCGGTTCCGGCCGACACCCGCCCGCTCGCCGATCGAGTGCTCACCGAACTCGAACGCGTCATGGGCGTGGCGCCCGGCGAGCACCTCGACCGTTCCATTCCACTGGTCGCCCTGGGCCTGGATTCGTTGCAGGCCCTGGACTTCCGCAAACGCGTGCGATCGGTCCTGGACCGGGACCTGCCGGTCGCGGCGATTCTGGGCGGCGCGTCGTTCGACGACGTCGTTTCGCTCATGGCACAGAACACCATCCAGCGCTGAGGGGCCAGATCTCATGTCAGACACCGACGCCACCGTGCGCGAAGACCTGTCCGCCACCGACCGCCGCCGTGCGCTGTTGCGCCGCCGGCTGGCCGAGAACGGCCTGGCCGAGGACGGTTCGGGTGCTCCGCCGCCGCGCACCGCGGCGGGGGAGCGCCGTCCGCTCTCGGCCGGACAGCGCCGGATGTGGTTCCTGCAAACCCGCGATCCCCTCGACACCGCCCTCAACATCTGTGTGGCCTACCGGCTTTCGGGCGAGCTCGACGCGGACCGCCTGCACACGGCGTTCACCGCCGTCGCCGCCCGGCACGACATCCTGCGCACCACCTACGGCGTGGACGCCGACGGTGAACCGTTCCAGGTGTTCACCGACACCGCCGAGGTGTCCTGGCGATCCCACGATCTGACCGACCTGCCCGAGCAGAGTCGCCCGGTGCGCGTGGAGGTCCTGGCCCGCCGGGAGTTCGCGCGCGCCTTCGACCTGGCGACCGAGACACCGCTGCGGGTGAGCCTGGTGCGCACCGGCGCCCGAGACCACGTGCTGCTGCTGGCCGTGCATCACATCTGCTGGGACGACGATGCCTGGGGAGTGCTGTTCACCGAACTGAACGCGGCCTATCGCGGCAGCGGGAAGCCGGCCCTCGCAGCGCAATTCATCGATCTGGAGGTGCTCGACGCACCCGCCGAGAACGACGCCGACGTCGACTACTGGCGCACAACACTGCGCCCGCCCCCCGAGCCGCTGGAGCTGCCGGGTGCGGCGCTGCCCGCCCCCGGCCGCGCCGCCGCCCGCCGCACCGTCCCACTGCCCGCGGGCCTGCTCGACCGGGTGGACGCCTTCGCGCGCGCCCACGCGGCCAGCCCCTTCATGGTGCTGCTCGCCGCCTACGCCGCCCTCATCGAGCGCTACACCGCCGCGGGCGATTTCCTGGTCGCCATCCCGGTCACCGACCGCCGCTCCGCCGCCGCCGAAAACCTGATCGGCTACTTCGGCAACACCCTGCTGATCCGCGAAACCGTGCCCGCGGGAGCCTCGTTCACCGACCTGGTGGAGTCCACCAAACACACCTGCCTCGCCGCCTTCGCCCGCCAGGGCGTCGGGATCGATCGGGTGGTGCGCGAGGTGAATCCCGAGCGCGCCGGCGGCCGGGACGGCATGGATCAGCTGGCGCGCCTGGGCTTCAGCGTGCGCAAGAACGTGAACGGCTTCGACCTGGACGGCATCGACGCCACCCGGCTCGACGAGCTCGGCGCACCCACCGCGCAGGTGCCGCTGGCGCTGGCCGTGGTCACCGCGGCGTCCGCCGACTCGGCGTCCCTTGACTCGGAATCCACGGGGCCGCACCGGGTGCCGGCCGTGCTGGAAGCCGAGTACCAGGTCGACGTGCTGCACGGCGCGCTCGTGCAGCGCATGCTCGAGCACTACGCCCACCTCCTGGACAGTGCCCTGACCACGCCGGATCGCCGCCTCGGCAACCTCGACATGCTCGGCCCGGACGACGCCGCCGAACTCCTGGACCTGTCCCGCGGCCCGCTCGTCCCCGCCGCTCCCACGACCGTCGTCGAGCTCTTCGAACACTCGGTGGCCGCGACCCCGCAGGCCACGGCCCTGGTCTCGGACACCGAGCACCTCACCTACGCGGACCTCGCCGCCCGCGTGCACCGGCTGGCGCACAAGCTGATCCGCGACGGCATCGGCCCCGAGGACATCGTCGGCCTGCGGATGAGCACCTCGGTCGACTTCATCGTGGCCCTGTTCGCGGTGCTGGAAGCGGGCGCGGCCTACCTGCCCATCGACCCGGCCTACCCGCCCGACCGCATCGCCTACCTGGTCGCCGATGCCCGCCCCCGGCTGGTCCTGGATCACGAGTCCTTCGCCGCGGCCGAAACCGCCGCCGCCGAACTTTCCGGCGCCGCACCCGCCGATGCCGATCGCATCCGCCCGCTGCACCCGTCCAACCTGGCGTACATCATCTACACCTCCGGTTCCACCGGCCGTCCCAAGGGCGTCCCGGTCGAGCACGCGGCCATCGCCGAGCACGTCACCGGCTTCGCGGCCGAATGGGGCATGACCGCCCAGGATCGCCTGCTGCAATCGTCCTCGGTCAGCTTCGACGCCTCCCTGCTGGACATCTTCGTCACCCTGGCCCTGGGCGCGCGGCTCGTCGTGCCGAAACCCGATGCCTTCCGGGACATCCGGTACGTCGCCGATCTCATCACCCGCCAGGGCGTGACGGTGCTGCACATGGTGCCGTCGATGCTGAGCACCTTCCTGCTGCTGCCCGAGGTCAGCGAATGGCGTGCGCTGCGCCATGTTCCGGTCGGCGGCGAGGCGCTCACCGGGGAAGTGGCCGACCGTTTCGCCACCGTCTTCGACGCCGAACTGCGAAATCACTACGGCCCCACCGAGGCCGTGGTCTGCGCCACCCACATGCCGGTGGAAGGCCCGCAGGGCACGGGCATCGTGCCCATCGGGGTGCCGAACCGGAACGTCGCGGCCTACATCCTGGACGACGCGCTGGGCCTGGTGCCCGCCGGCGTGGTCGGCGAAATCTACCTGGGCGGTGCGCAATTGGCGCGCGGGTACCTGGGCAGGCCGGGGCTGACCGCCGAGCGTTTCGTCGCCGACCCCTTCTCCCCGGGCGCGCGCCTGTATCGGTCCGGAGATCTGGCCCGCCGCAACGAGTTCGGCGAGATCGACTTCGTGGGCCGGGCCGACGAACAGGTCAAGGTCCGCGGCTACCGCATCGAACTCGGCGAGGTCGAAGCCGCGCTGACCGCGCACCCCGCGGTCGGGCACTGCGTGGTCGTGGTGGCCCGGGATCAGGCGGCCGGTCCGCTGCTGGCCGCCTACGTGGTGCCCGCGGCCGGGCAGCGGGTGGAGATCGAGGGTGTGCGCGCGCACGCCGCGACCGTGCTCCCGGAGTTCATGGTGCCCGGCGCTTTCGCCGTCATCGACGAGATTCCGCTGACGGTCAACGGCAAGCTGGACCGGCGAGCCCTGCCCGCGGCGGTCCCCGCGACCCGCCGGGTCCACCGCGCCCCCGCCACCGCGACCGAGCGCCGCCTCTGCGAGATCTACGGTCAGCTCTTCGATCGCGAGTCCGTGGGTGCGGACGACTCGTTCTTCGAACTGGGCGGCCATTCCCTGCTGGCGGCTCGCCTGATCGCCCGGATGCGCGCCGAATTCGGGGTGGAACTCGAGGTCCGGGTCGTCTTCGACGCGCCGACGGCGGCGGGACTGGCCGCGCTGCTGGTGGCGCACTTCCGCGCGGAGTTCGACATCGACCTCGACGCGGCGACATCCGGCGCGGTGGGCTTCGAATCGGCTCCCGAGCCCACCGACCGGCCCGCGCTCGTCGAACGTCAACGGCCGCAGCGTCTTCCGCTGTCGTACTCACAGCTGGCCATGTGGTTCCAGTACCGCATGGAGGGTCCGAGCGCGGTCGGCAATCTGCCCTTCGCGATGCGCGTGGACGGCGCACTGGACACCGCGGCCCTCACCGCCGCGCTGAACGATGTGGTCACCCGGCACGAGGCGCTGCGCACCTCGTTCCCCGAACAGGGCGGTGTGCCCTGCCAACTCGTGCACGATCACCTCGAGATCCCGCTGCCCGTCACCGATATCGACGCCGCCGCACTGGATTCCGAACTCGCGGCGATCGCCGGCCTGCACTTCGCCGTGGAATCCGCCCCGCTGCTGCGGGCCCGGCTGCTGGTGCTCGGCCCCGAGACCCGGGTGCTGTCCCTGCTCGTGCATCACATCGTCGCCGATCACGCCTCCCTCGGCCTGCTGCTGGCCGACCTGGTGACCGCGTACCGGGCGCGGGTGGCCACCGCCGCGCCGCCGCGGTGGCCCGCACTCCCGGTGCAGTACGCGGACCACGCGCTGTGGCAGCACGAGGTCTTCGACACCGGCGCGGGTGGTGCGCCGAGCGCGTTCGCCCGGGCTCGGATCGATTACTGGCGTGCGACTCTGGCCGGCGCGCCCGTCGAAATCGATGTCGCGCACGATCGCCCGCGCCCGCCGATCCCGGGTAGGCGCGGCGAGGTCGTCACCTTCACCCTCGCCCCGGCCCGGCGCGCGGAACTCACCGCGCTCGCCGAGCACTGTGGCGCCACCGAATTCATGCTCTACCAGTCGATCGTGGCGACCCTGCTGCACACACTCGGCGGGGGACCGGACATCACCCTCGGCACGCCCGTCGCCGCACGCGTGGACACGGCCGTGCAGCACCTGGTGGGTCTGTTCGCCAATATGGTCGTGCTGCGCAACGACCTGTCCGGCGCGCCCACGCTGCGCGACACCGTGCTGCGCGGCCGCGATGTCGTGCTCGACGCGTACGCGCACCAGGAATTGCCGATCGAGCGGGTGGTGGAAGCGCTCAATCCGCCGCGGTCGCGCTCCCGCAATCCGCTGTTCCAGTCCATGCTGCACTTCCGCGGCGCGGAGTGGGCGCCGGCGGCCCTGGCGCTGTCCGGGGACACCACCGTGACGGTCCTGCCCGTCGATTTCGACGTCTCGTTCCTGGACCTGAATCTGAGCCTGACCGTGACCGCGGACGGCGGTCTGGCGGTGCGGGTGGTCGCGAATGCCGATCTGTACGAGCCGGATACGGTCCGTTCCATCGCCGCGGCACTGGACGCCGCCCTGCACGCCTACGCCACCGAGCCCGGCCTCCCGGTCGCGGAACTGACGGTCCTGCCCGCCGCCGAACTCGAACGGCTGCGGACCGCGCCCCGGCCCGTGGTGCGCGACCGCACCCCGGAAACGGATCCGGACCGCCCCGCGACCCCCACCGAGATCACCCTCATCGCCCTGCTGGAAGAACTGCTGGAGATCACCGGGGTCGATCCCGAGGACAACTTCTTCGCCCTCGGCGGCGACAGCGTGATCTCGATCCAATGGTCCGCGCGTGCGGCGGAGGCGGGCCTCGCGCTGACGCCGCAGCTGGTGTTCGAGCACCTGACGATCGCCGAGCTGGCCGCCGCGGTGTCCGCCACGGAAAGCGCTGATCCGCAGCCGGATTCGGCCGCCGGACCGCGCTCCGCGCCCATGAGCGCCTCCGGCCTCGACGCCGAGGCGCTGGCAGCGCTGACGACCGCGTGGCAGGAGCGGCCGTGAACCAGCCGTCGCGCATCCGGGATGTCCTGGCCCTGAGCCCTTTACAGCAGGGCTTGTTCGCGCTGGCCCGTGTCGGTGGACCCGACCTGGACCTGTACACCATGCAGTTCGTCGCGGATGTCGACGGCCCGCTCGACCTGCCGCTGCTGCGCCGCAGCGCCGCCGCGATGCTGGAACGCCACCCGAATCTCGAGGCGGCGTTCTGGGACGAGAACGTGCCGCACCCGGTGCAGATCATTCCGGCCGAGGTAGAGCTGCCGTGGTACGAAGACGACTGCACTGCTGAGCAATTCGATGATATGGCCGCCGCCGATCGCCGCACGCCGTTCGACCTGTCCCGGGGTCCGGCCCTGCGCTTCCGCATCGTGCACGACCCGCGTTCGGGCGCGCGCCGCCTGATTCTGACCGCGCACCACATCCTCATGGACGGCTGGTCGGTCGCGGTATTCGTCACCGAACTCCTGGCCGTGCACGCGGCGGGCGGCCGCACCGGCGCACTGCCCGCACCGCACCCCTACCGGGACTACATCGCCTGGCTCGCCGGGCGGGATCGCGCCGTGGCCACGGCCGCGTGGGCCGACTACCTGAGCCTGCTGTCCGCCCCGCTCATGCTGGCCGAGGCTGTCCCACAGCCGAACTCGATCCCCGAGACGACCAGGCTGCTGCTCTCCGCCGCCGACACCCGCCGACTCCGCGACTGGTCGCGAGAGCACGGGCTGACGCTCAATACCGCCGTGCAATTCGCCTGGTCGGTCCTGCTCGGCCGCCTCACGGACCGCCGCGACATCGTCTACGGCGCCACGATCTCCGGCCGCCCCGAACATCTTCCGGGCGTGGAGACCATGGTCGGCCTGTTCATCAACACGGTCCCGGTCGCACACCGCCTCGATTACACCCTGAGTGTCGTCACGCAATGTCAACGCCTGCAACGCGACTGCGCCGCCATGCGCGATCACGGGTACCTGGCCCTCTCCGACATTCAGCGCGCCGGCGGCCACGGTTCCCTCTTCGACACCCTCTTCGTCTTCGAGAACGCTCCCATCGGCGCCGCCGTCCACGCGGTCCGCACCCCCGATGGGGCCCACTTCCGCCCCCGCGAGATGGAAAGCCTGGCCCACTACCCCCTCACCGTCGTCGCCCACCTCGCCGCCGACGACCTGGTGGTCCTGATCGAGGCCGTCCCAGCCGCCCTGCCCCACCTGTCCGCCCCCGACCTGGGCGCCCGCCTCCTCGGCCTGCTCCGCCAACTCCCCGGCATCGCCGACGCGACCCCCGACGCCCTGGAGGTGCTGACCGCTGCCGAAGGTCTGAACGGACTTCTCTCAGCTCCGAATGGCACGTCTGCAGGTCCGAACGGCCCTGTCGGTGCGGTGTCGCCCGCACCGGCCGCCTCGGCGTTCGCCGGGTCCGTTTGGACCGGGTTCGAAGAACAGGCCGCGCGGACTCCCGGCGCGGTGGCTCTGCAGACGAGCGGGGGAGTGTGTCTGACCTATCGCGAGCTACGCGCCGCCGCCGCTCGGCTGGCCAACGAGCTGGCCGGGTGGGGTGTGGGACCGGAATCCGTTGTCGCCCTGCTGCTGCCGCGCGGACCGGAGGCCATAGTCGCACTGCTCGCCACCCTGGCAGCCGGCGCGGCCTATGTGCCGGTGGACATCTCGCTTCCGCCCGCGCGAATCGAATCCATCCTCGAGCAATCGGCGCCCGCCCTGCTGGTCACCGTGGCCGCCTGTCGCGAATCGGTGGGCGGCCGGAAATCCGTGCTGCTGGACGACCCTTCGGTCGCCGAGCGGCTGTCCCGTCATCCCGTCACGACACCCGAGGTGTTCCGCCACCCGCTGCACGCCGCGTATCTGATCTTCACCTCCGGCTCGACCGGTGCACCCAAGGGTGTCACGGGCACCCATGCCGCCCTTCTGGCCTACTGCGCCGACCATCGCGAACGCGTCTACCGCTCCGCCCGTGCCCGTCTCGGCCGCCCGCTGCGCATAGCGCACGCCTGGTCGCTGAGCTTCGACGCCTCCTGGCAGCCCATGGCCGGGCTGCTCGACGGCCACACCGTGCACCTGTTCGACGCCGAGGAGCTGCGCGACGCGGGCCGATTGGTCGAGGGCATAGCCGAATTCGCCCTGGACATGATCGATACGACACCGTCGATGTTCGCCCAGCTCCTGGCCGCCGGGCTCGCGGACCGCCCGCTCCCGGTGCTGGCCCTCGGCGGTGAAGCGATCGACGGCGCGCTGTGGACCCGCATGCGAGCCCTGGCTCCGGCAGGTGGTGCACCGGGCACCGCCGTCTACAACTGCTATGGGCCGACCGAGACCACCGTCGAAGCGGTCGTCGCGCCGGTCGCGGACCACGAGACCCCCACCATAGGGACGCCGAACACCGGAATGGCCTGCTACGTATTGGATTCCAGGCTGCGCCCGGTGCCGCACGGCGTCGTCGGCGAGCTGTACCTGTCCGGCCCGCAACTCGCGCGCGGCTATGTCGAGCGGGCCGCCGCCACCGCCGATCGCTTCGTCGCGGACACCTTCCGGCCCGGCCACCGCATGTACCGCACGGGCGATCTGGTGCGCCGCCTCGCCCACGGCGGTCTCGGCTATCTGGGCCGCGCCGACGACCAGGTCAAAGTGCGCGGCTACCGCATCGAGATGGGCGAAATCGAGACGGCGCTACGACGATTGCCCGGCGTGAGCACGGCCGCGGTCACCGTGGTCCGCCGGGCGGGCGGCGCGAGTCTCGTGGGTTTCCTGGTGGGGGATCCCCGTGCTCGCGGAGATGTGATCGACCCCGCGCGGCTCCGCGCGGTTCTCGCGGAAAGCTTGCCCGCGTACATGATTCCCGCCCGCCTGCTCGTCCTGCCGAATCTGCCCACCACCGTGAACGGCAAACTCGACGCCCGCGAACTCACGAGCATGGCCGAACAGGCTCTGTCGGCGACCGGCGTCCGCGACACCGCGGCCACCCCCACGGAGAAGGAACTCGGCGAAATCCTGACCGAGCTCTTCGAAGGCCGCACCCCCGCCGCCGACGACGACTTCTTCGCCCTGGGCGTGGACAGCATCGTCGCCATCGACCTGGTCAACAGAGCTCGCCGCCGCGGCCTGACCCTCACCCCGCGCATGGTGCTGGCCACGCCCACCATTCGCGACCTCGCCGCCGCCGTGGATGCCGCTGCCGCCCCGGGTGTTCCGGACCGAACCCCCGACTACGGCGAGGTGCCGCCGCTCCCGGTGGTCGCCTGGCTGCACGAGTACGGCAACTACCGCCGCTTCACCCAGACCGCCCTGCTGCGCACCCCGCCGGGGATGACCCGCCCGCAGCTCGAAGTCGCACTGCGGATTCTGCTGGACAACCACGACACCCTGCGCGCGATCCTCACCGATACCCCGGCCGGGCCACGCCTGCGCACACGGGAGCGCGGGAGCGTGCCGGTTGGGAATATCTTTGTGGACCGGCTCGACTCGGGGCGGGACGGTCCGCCAACCGCTGGTCCGCCAACTGCCGGCCTGTCACCTTCCGGTCCCGTGGAGTCCGGCCCCGAGCACTCGACCGCCGGTGGTCCGCCCGCATCGGCGCACTCCACGCCGGCCTGCGATCCGCCGTCCCCCGGCGCCTTCGCCGCGGCACTACGCGCGGCCGCTCGCCGCGCCGACGACGGCATCGACCCCCGCACCGGCGATATGGTCCGCGCGGCATGGTTTCCACACGCACCCGGGGGCGCGGTTCTGCTGCTGGCCATCCACCACTTGGCCGTCGACGTGGTGTCCTGGCACCTGCTCCTCGCGACCCTGAACGACGCGCGGGCGCGAGCCGGCATGGGCGACGCACCCCGCCCACTGCCGGAAGTCACGGCCTACCGCGAGTTCGCCCGGTTGATGGGGGAGCGGGCCCACGATCCCGCCGTGTCGGCGCAACGCGACTACTGGGCGAGCCAACTGCGCGGCCCGGATCCCGCCCTCGGAGCCCGGATTCCGGACCCGCGCACCGACACCTGGTCGACCCTGCGCGTCGCCACCGCGCACACCCCGGTCGCCGTCACCGAACGACTGCTGTCCCGCCTCACCCGCGCCGAGGGCGTGCGCGAATTCCTGCTCACCGCCCTCACCATCACCCTGGCGAGCTGGCGCGCGGAACGCGGGCAGGATTCGACCGGGGGAGCGCTCATCGCCCTCGAAGGGCACGGCCGCGCGGACGAACTGCTCGGCACCGACACGAGCAACACGGTCGGCTGGTTCACCACGGTCTACCCGGTCCGGCTCGGGCGCGGCGCGCAAGTCGATCATGCCCGGGCGCACCGGGATCCGAGTGCCGCGCGCGCCCTGCTCGACTCCGTGGCCGAGCACCTGACCGCCCTGCCGAATCAGGGTTCGGACTACGGCGTCCTGCGCTACCTCACCCGCGACCCGGAATTGGCGACGGCCCCGCACCCGCAGCTCGAGTTCAACTACCTGGGCCGCGTCGACCTCACGGCCGGGGACGCGACGGCCTGGTCCCTGTACACGGGTGAACACGCCGAGGCGCTGCCCCTGGACCCGGAACCGGATCTACCGCTGCGCTACGCCCTCGACGTGATCGCGGGCATCGGCGCGACCCCCGAAGGCCCGCGCCTGACCACCACGTGGCGCTGGAGCACCGCCCTGTTCACCGAGTCCGAGGCCGTCCGGCTGACCGAACTCTGGAACCTCAGCGTCCGCGCCCTGAGCGCGGCGCTGTGACGAGCCCCGGGTCGCCGCCACCGGCTGGGGCGGCGGCGATCCGGGCCCGACCGGCTCAGTGGGTGATGAGCTGCCAATCGTCGGGCAGATGCGACGCCGTCACCCGATCGCCCTCCACCGCGAGATCGATCAGCGCACCGCCGAGCCGCAGATCGGTGAGCTCCACCCGTCCCCAGCGCGCGGGCAGATGCGGCAGCACCGTCAGCGATCGGCGCGGCACATCCGGATCCAGCCCCAGGAACGAGCGCACCAGCAGCAACGGTGCGGCGCTCGCCCACGCCTGCGGGGAGCAGGAGGTCGGGTAGGGCACCGGCGCGGGGAACTTGGAACG
This sequence comes from Nocardia sp. NPDC005978, assembly GCF_040614455.1. Classification (NCBI taxonomy): domain Bacteria; kingdom Bacillati; phylum Actinomycetota; class Actinomycetes; order Mycobacteriales; family Nocardiaceae; genus Nocardia; species Nocardia sp. NPDC005978. The sequence continues at coordinate 49,110 of NZ_JBEXUS010000023.1, read as the reverse complement.
CGGGAAACCGCAGTACAACTCGGGCAGTCGCCCCCCGAACGCGGCCGCGGCGTCCCACAGCCCGTCGGCCAGCCGGGTCGCCAGGGTGATGGCCCCCGGAATGTGCCGGTACTTCAGCAGCCCCGCGACCCCGATCGCGGTGTCGTGCGGCCACACCGAGCCGTTGTGGTAGCTCATCGGGTTGTAGGCGCCCATGTCCGAAGACAGTGTGCGCAAACCGAATCCGCTGTCCATGTCCGCGGCCGAGAGCCGTTCGATCACGATCGCCGCGTGCTCGTCCGAGACGATGCCCGACCACAGGCAGTGTCCGATATTGCTGGTGAGCGCGTCCAGCCGGCGCTTGCTGCCGTCCAAACCCACCGCGAACCAGCCCTTTTCGGGCAGCCAGAACGCTTCGGCGAACTTGGTGCGCAGATCCGCGGCCCTATCCCGCAGATGTCCGGCGGTGATGCCGTCGCCGAACTCCTCCGCCAGGTCGGCGCGCGCCAGCAGCGCGGCGTACACGTACCCCTGCACTTCACACAGTGCGATGGGTGGCTCCGGCAGGTGCCCGAGCACGTCGTTGATGCCGTCGAAGCTGTCCTTCCAGCCCTGGTTGATCAGGCCCCGGTCGGTGGCGCGCCGGTACTCCACGAACCCGTCGCCGTCCCGATCGCCGTGGTCGGTGATCCACGCCAGGGCCGCGTCGGCGGCGGGCAGCAGGGCCCGCACCGCCTCCACGTCCGCGCCCCAGCGCCGGGCCTGCGCCAGCAACATGACGAAAAGCGGTGTGGCGTCGATGGTTCCGTAGTACGTCTCGCCGCCCAGAACCTGACCGCTGGCCGGACCGCGGCGCATCTCGTGCATGATGCGCCCGGGCTGCTCCTCGGTGAGCGGATCGTGCTTGGTCCCCTGCATCTCCGCGAGCTGCTGCATGGTGCCGACCGCCAGGCCCACGTCCAGCGGCAGCGCCATCCACGCGGTCAGCAGGGAATCCCGCCCGAACAGCGTCATGAACCACGGCGCGCCCGCCGCCACGAAGGGCCGCCCGCCCCGCGTTTCGTCGTGAATCTGCAGTGCGCCCAAATCACTTTCGGTGCGCTGCAGGACCCAGGCCAGGTGCGGATCCGAGGCGGTGACATTGGTGGCGCTGTCGCGCCAGGCCGCGATCTTGCGACTCGGCTCGCTGAATTCGTACTGCTCGCCCGCGCGCGGCGGTGAGTGCACCGACTGCCCGCCGTGGGTTGGCTGGGCCACGATCTCGGTCTGCCAGCTCCCCCCGGCGGGGACCACCACCCGCCACGACAGCGAACCCGGCAGCACCACGGGCGTTTCCGAGGACGAGACCGCCAGCCCGCGGGTGCGGTCCGAGCGATCGTTCAGCAGCAACTCCACGTCGGCCACCATGATCTCGGCCCGTGCGCTGGCGGTGCGGCCCTCCTTGACCGCGAACAGGTCCACGAAATCGGCGTCGACGAGCAATTGCAGGTCCATGGCGGTGGTTTCGCGCCCCAGGTTCTCCACCGTGATCGTCTCCCGCAGCCCGTCGGCGACCAGCCGTTCCCGGACGATGAGCACCGTACTGTCCGCTGCGCCGGCCCGGGGCGGCCGGCGCAGTATGAACCGGGCGGTGAAGGCCTCCGGGTTCAATACCGAGAGCGGTTCGGGCCGTTGCCCGTCCAGGCGTAACTCCCAGCGGGACAGCACCCGGGCGTCGCGATAGAACAGTCCGTACGGGGTGCCCGGCTCCACGTCGCCGAGCCGGTCCGATAGACAGAAGGTGCTGCCCTCCACCAGGGTTACCGCACCGCTGAGGCCGCCCAGCGCCGACGGTTCACCGGCGTTCAGAGCGGCCGGGGCCTCTCCGTTCATATGAGCCTTCCTGTGTCGTCTCCACGCCCGCGGGTGTCGTCACCGGGCCGGCGGCATGGATTGGTGCGCGGCGTTGGCGGATCGGGCGTGAATCGCGGTGACCCGGTTGCCGCGGTGGGGTGCACGGGCGCGCAGCACGCGGTGATAGATCTCCTCGTAGCCCCGGCCCAGGGTGTCCGCCCCGAAGTGCGCCAGCACGTGATCGCGCATGGCCTGCGGATCGTAGGTCTGCACTTCCTTGATGGCGGTGGGGAGTTCGCTCGGGTCGTCGCAGACGCGCCCGGTGACGCCGTCCACGATGACCTCGGCGACCGCGCCTCCGCGCAGGGCGACCACGGGCGTGCCGCAGACCATCGCCTCGATCATGACCATGCCGAACGGTTCCTCCCAGCGGACCGGGAACAGCAGGCAGCGCGCCCCGGTCAGCAGTGTGCGTTTGGCGGCGGCGTCGGCCATTCCGAACATGTGATCGCGCTCGGTGAGCAACGGCCGTACCGCACTGTCGAAATATCTCAACTCGGGTGGTTCGGCGCACTTTCCGGCGAGGATCAGCGGAATATCGGCGGCGTGCGCGGCCTCCAGCGCCAGGTGGGGCGCCTTCTCCTCGGTGAACCGGCCCAGGAACAGAGCGTAGTCCTGTTTCTCGGGCTGGAAGGGCCAATCCGGGACACGGAGCGCATTGTGCACGCGTCCAACCCAATTCAGGTCCGGTGCCAGCTCGCGCTGCCGGTCGCTGATCGCCACCAGGTGCGCGTCCGAGCCGAGCGCGCGGTAGTACGGATACGGATCGCCGGTGACCGGACCGTGCACGGTGACCACGGTCGGCAGGCCGAGCGCGCCGTACGCGGGCATGTTGAGCGGTCCGGCGAAGGTGTGGTCGTGCACCAGATCCAAGCCGTCCAGTACGGCCAGTTCCTCGATGGCGCGCCGAACCTTCAACGCGTGCAGCACCTCCGGGAAGGGATTGCCGAGTCCGTCCGATTGGATGCGATCCCACAGCGAGACCAGCCTGCCCCGCGTCCCGTTCTCGCCCGCGCCGAACAGCGTCACCCGGTGCCCGCGATCGGTGAGCGCGTCGACCAGGTCGGCCACCACCGCTTCCACGCCGCCGTACGCCTTGGGCGGTATGTCGAAATACGGGGGCACCACCATGGCGATGCGGAGCTGTTCCCGATCGAGGAACGGAAATTCGAATGCGGCAGTTGCCGGGCCGGGCGTCACGTAATCCGTGCGCATAGCCCCTCCTTCCAGAACGCGAGCGTCGACACCCGATGTGCGCGGGGCATCGAGACAGGTGATCGTGGTCCGGGAAGACGGCGCGACTACAGCACCATTGGTGGGGTCGTCACCGTCGGTCGTTCACGGTGAGACCAGGATCGAAGGTCCGCCGGGTCGCGTCGTCGCGACGGGCGGCCAGTGAATGATTTCCACGATATCGCTGGAGATCACACATTTCGGGCAGATCGTAATGTTCCGGTGTTTATTCGGAGAAAGTTTCAGGCGGCGTAGTCGACGGGGTCGCTCGGGTCGTCCAGGTCGACATCGGAAACATGTGCGGCATTGGTAGATTCGGCCACATCGAACACCAGCCAGCCGTCGGCGTTCCAGCGGCCGCGCGTACCGGTCGGATAGATTCGGCCATCGGGGGCAAAGGGATCCGCGAGCGCGGCGATGCCGGACTCGGCCGCCAGTGCCGCGCCGCCGAGATATACGTCCCCGCTCACGCCGGGCGCGCACAGGCCCAGGGCGTCGTCGAGCACCAGCACCCGCGCGCCGGGGATGGGACGCAGCCGCCCGGTGCCGTCCAGCGGGCCGCGCGCGGCGATGCCCGCGTATTCCGGTGCGGTGTACGCGAATCCGGCCACCGATCCCGGCGCGACGGCGCCGAGCAGGCTGGAAAGAATTGCCGGGCAGCCGGTTCCGGTGATGTCCCAGCGCCGCACGGTCGGCAGCGCCGGGGCGGGCCGGTCCGCCAGCGCGGCCAGGGTCCGGGCCTCGGCCACCACGTGCGTCGCCGCGCAGGTGGAGATGAGTTCGGCCAGGGCGATGGGATCGTTGCGCTGGGCGGTGGTGGCCAGCACCAGCGTGGCGCCGTCGGCCAGCGCGGCCAGCAGTTCCACCGCGGCATCCGCGCAGTCCCAGGCCGTGGCGAACAGGCGCACGTCGGCCGAGCCGTAGGCGGGATCCACCCGTCCCGAGCGGCAGTCCGCGACCACGGCCCGCCGGTCGTCGGCGGCGGCGGCCAGGGCGTCCGGGGTGAGTGCGATGTCGGAGGAGCCCAGGATCAGCACCGAATCGGCCGCGGCGGCTGCCGCGATGTCGCAGAACAGCCGGGCCAGTCCGTCGAGCGAGGGGCCCGCGGTGCCGATCGCACCGCCGTCGAGGCTGCCGAACAGTTCGGCGTAGGTCAGGATGTGCCCGCCGTAGCGGACCGCGGTGCGCACCATGGGCACTCGCCGGCCGGATTCGATCAACTTGGTGACCGGGGGCACGTCGTAGAGCTCGACGCCATTGGCCCATTCGTCCACGAGCCGATGCCGCTCGACAGCGGACATGGCCGGCACCACTTGCTCCATCGCAATCATCCTCGGAACGAATACTTGATCAACAACTGCACAACGACTGCGCAACTACTTATGCAACCCTAACCTAACGGTTGTGGAACACGATAGGCAGACCTAACCGGAATCGAAGCGGCAACATGCTGCCGTGATCGGATTGATAATTAGGCTAGGCTCACCTCTGGCTCTTCCGTGCGGGATTGAGCTTTTCTACTAGGAGAGGTCCATCGATGAAGTCGGTCCGCAGTTCACGCGGTTGGACGCGGGCGGCCGTCGCCGCCCTCGCCGGCGCACTCACCCTCGGATTGGCCGCCTGCGGTAGCGGGTCGGACGAGGCCGGGGGCGGGGGCGAACCCGTCACCATCACCCACGCCCAGGGCGAAACCACCATCACCGGCGTGCCCGAGCGCGTCGTCACGCTCGGCAACCAGTGGCTCGACACCGCCCAGGTGCTGGGCGTGCAGCCGGTCGGGTACATCGACAACGTGGCCGTCGTCGGCAAGGGCGTCACACCCTGGGAGCCGGAGTCGCTGAAGCAGTCCAAGGCCCTGGACACCACCGGCAGCGTGGTCGAGCAGGTCGCGGCGCTGGCCCCGGACCTCATCCTGGTCGACGCCTTCCTCGCCGACGCCAAGATGTACGGCGATCTGTCCAAGGTCGCCCCGACCATCCCGGCGCTGTCCAAGGACGCTGTCGCGGCCTGGCAGGATCAGGTGAAGGCCCTCGGCAAGGTCCTGCACAAGGACGAGGCCGCGGAGAAGGTCGTCACCGACCTGAACACGCGGATCGAGGCCATCGGCAAGAAGAACCCGACCCTGGCCGGCAAGACCTTCGTCAGCAGCTGGCTCGCGAGCCCCGCGCAGCTCATGGTGCTCACCGACGCCAAGGATCCCTCCGCCACGCTGTTCACCCAGCAGGGCATGACCGTTCCGGCCGGGCTCGCCGCCAAGGGCGGCACCGGTGGTCGCCTGTCGCTCTCGCCCGAGCGCCTCGACGAGCTGAACGCCGATCTCGTGCTGGCCGGCTACTCGCCCGGCATGGACGAGAAGTGGAAGCAGCTCCCGGGCTACAACGAGCTGCCCGCGGTCAAGAAGAACTCCCTCGTCTTCCTGACCGTGCAGGAGATCACCGCGGTGAACCAGCCGACGCCGCTGTCGCTGCCCTACGTCCTGGACAAGCTGGAGCCGGCCTTCGCGAACGCCGCCAAGTAGCGTTTTTCGCGTAAGATCCGACGCTCCATCGCTTTTCGAAGGACCGCGGTCGTGTCGATTCCGCTCGAACACACCCGCTACGCGCTGCGTGCAGGTGCCACCCGACTCCTGATCCCGGGTGGCGCCCTGCTGCTGAATCCACCGCGCCAGGACAGACTCACCGGCCTGGCCCCGGCGCAGCGCGGGGTTGTCGAGTCCCTCGGCCCCGGTCCCTCGACGGCACGCGAACTTTCCGGCGGCACACCCTCTTCCGAGGTCACCGCCCTGCTCGACCGCCTCGCCGCGGACGGCTGGCTCACCATCACGGTCAGCGACATCGAGCGCGACTACTACACCCTGCGCCCCTTCGGCGTCCCGCCGACGGCCGGGACCGGGCTCGGGGTTGAGCGCTCCGGCGGCGCGGCGGCATCCTCACCGCAGACCGCGGGCGATATCGGCCGGACATCCGGTCCCGAGGCGGCTCCGTCCGGTCCGGGTGTGCGCGCCTCGGCCGCAGCTCCCGCCGCTGCCCCGGCGGTGCTGTCGAAATTCGCCCTCATGCACCGTGATTCGGATGGGCTCGTGCTCGAGCACCCCACCTCGTGGTGCGATATCCGGCTGCACGATCCGCGCCTGGCCGCGGTGATCGCCGGTGCGAACCCCGCCGAACTCGGCCTCCCCGCGACGATTTCGGCCCGGTTCGCCGCCGACCTCCGCCACGCGGGCTTCACCCTCGCCGATCCCGCCGCCGAGGAGTCGACCTTCACCACCCGTTCCTGGAGCGCCCCCGACCTGTGGTTCCACCGCCGCAGCACCCTCGGCCCGCGCACCCTGACCTGGGACGATTTCGGCCCCACCCGCTGGGCCGCAACGGAATTCCCGCCCCTTCCGGCCCGCAGACCGCCCTACCCCGCGCCCCCGATGGCCCTCCCGGTCCCCGACCTGGCCGCCCTGCGCGCCACCGACCCGCCCCTGGCCGCCGTCCTGGAGGACCGCCGTTCCCACCGCGCCTTCGACGATGCCGCCCCCCTCACCCTGCCCCAACTGGCCGAGCTCCTGTACCGCACATCCCGGACCCGCTCGGTCGAAACCACCCCCGCCGGTGACGAACTCCCGTCCCGCCCCTACCCCTCGGGCGGCAGCGTCCACGAACTAGAGCTCTACCCCGTGGTCCGCCACGTCACCGGCCTACCCCCCGCGATGTACCACTACGACTCCCACACCCACGCTCTCCACGAGGTGGCCCCCGCCGATTCCCCCGCGGTCCGCCGCCTCCTGACCACGGCCACGGCGACCTTGACCGCCGCTGCCATGCCCCAACTCCTGCTGGTCCTGGCCGCCCGCGCGGGCCGCGCGATGTGGACCTACGAACAGGTCGCCTACGCCAACACCCTGAAACACGCAGGCGTCCTGACCCAAACCCTCTACCTGGCCGCCACCGCCATGAACCTCGGCGCCGTGGCCCAGGCGTTCACCGACACCGCCGCCTTCGCCACCGCCACCGGCGTCGACGAGCTGGAGGAATGCCCGGTGGGCAGCATGGTCATCGGCAGCATCGGCCGATGACCGCCCGGGTGCGACGGCATCTGTCGGACGGGGCTGGGAGCATCGGGGCATGAAAGTAGTCGGGGATGATGTTCGGGCGGCGGCGCTTGCGCTGCCGCAGGTTCGAGAGCTGTTCGAGTGGGAGATGCCCACGTTCCGGGTCGCGAAGAAGCTGTTTCTGACGCTGCCGGACGGGGAGACCTCGATGGCGGTCAAGTGCCCGATCGCGGAGCGGAACGAGCTGGTGCTGGCCGAGCCGAAGAAGTTCTGGGTCGCCGCGCACGAGGCGGGCGGGGCGTGGGTCCGGGTGCGGCTCGAAGCGCTCGACGATCTCGACGAGCTGGCGGCCATCGTGCTGGATTCGTGGCGGCAGGCCGCGTCGCCGAAACTGCTGGAGGAGTTCGCCGATCGGTGAGGCGCGGACGCTGCCGCGCCTCACCGGGACGCGCTAGAGCGAGGCCCGCTTGTCCGGGGCCAGGAACAGCTTGTCGCTCTCGACCACCCCGAAGGTGGTGTAGAACTCCGGCAGGTTCCGCACGATCTGGTTGCAGCGGAACTCGTTGGGGGAGTGGGTGTCGGTGAGCAGTTCGGCGGTGATCTCGGGGGTCTGGACCTGCCGCCACCCGCGCGCGTAGGACAGGAACAGATCCCGGAAGTCGGGATTCGCGTTGCCCTCCCGCTGCTCGGCCACCCGGTAGGCGGCCAGCGCGATCTGCAATCCGCGCAGGTCCGCCAGGTTCTCACCGAGCGTCAGCTTGCCGTCGACGTGCTCGTTGGGCTCCAGCCCCTCGGGCACGAGCACGTTGTACTGATCCACCAGCTTCTGCGCGGTCGCGTCGAACGCCGCCCGATCGGCCGCGGTCCACCAGTCCCGCAGATTGCCGTCCCCGTCGTACTTGGAACCCTGATCGTCGAAACCGTGCCCGATCTCGTGCCCGATGGTCGTGCCGATCCCGCCGTAATTCACCGCGCGCGTGGCATTCACATCGAAATTGGGCGACTGCAAATACGCTGCGGGGAAAACGATTTCATTGTTCGGCGGCGAATAGTAGGCATTCACCGTCTGCGGGCTCATTCCCCATTCGCCCTTGTCCACCGGCTTGCCCAGCCGATCATTGGCGCGCCGGGATTCGAACGCCGACATGGCGAGCATCGATTCGACCAGCTTGCCCCGGGTGATGGTGAGCTTGGAGTAGTCCTCCCACTTATCCGGGTACCCGATCTTGACCCGCATCTTGTCCAGCTTGGCCAGTGCGGCGTCCTTGGTGGCCTGGGTCATCCACGTCGAATTCCGGAAGTCCTCGCGGTAGGCGGCGAACAGATCGTCCACCATGCGCTTGATCTCGTCCTTGGCCTCGGGCGGGAAATGCTTGTCCACGTACAGCTTTCCGAGCTGCTCGCCGAGCATGTCGTTGACCGTGGACACCCCGTACTTCCAGCGGTCGGGCCGCTCCTGCTGCCCGGCCATGACGGTGCCGAAGAAGTCGAAGTTGGCGTCGTTGATCTTCTGCGGCAGGTACTTCGCGAACCCGCGCACCAGCGAGATCTTCAAATACTCACGCCAGATCGCGATGTCGACCTCGCTCCACAGCCGCGCCGCCGCCGGAATGTACGACGGCTGCCCGACCACGATGTCCGCGAACAGCTCCTTGGGCCGGTCGGAATTGCCCAGCAGCCACGGCTCCCAGTCGAAACCCTTACCGAGCTCGGTCAATTGGGTCCAGGTCATGCGGTTGTAGGTGGCGTTGGCGTCGCGCAGGCGTACGCGATCCCAGTGCTCGGCCGCGATCCTGGTCTCCAGGTCGAACACCCGCTGTGCGATGCCGGCCGCGTCCGCGAAACCCGCTCCGGCGGCGATCTTTTCGAGATACACCCGGTAGGCGGCCCGCTTCTCCGCGTGCTCGGGCTTGCTGTAGTAGTCCTGCTCCAGCCCGATGCCCGACTGCCACACCGAGGGGACGTAGCTGTCGGAATCCTTGCGGTCGATGCCGATGCTCAGCGAAACCAGCCCGCCCAGCGGCAGTTCCCCCATGACCCGCGCCAACTCCGGCTTGCCGGCCGTCTTGTCGATCTTGTCGAACAACCCCTGCAACGGCGTGATGCCGAGCTTCTCGATGGTGTCCCAGTCCACGCGCGCGTCGTACAGATCGCGAATCTGCTGCGCCTCGGAGCCCGGCGCCGCATCGGCCGGGATGCCGTCAATGATGGCCCGCAACTGATCCTGGGTGCGCTCGGCGATCTCCCCGGTGGTTCCGTAGGCCACCTTGTCCGGCGGCAGCTTGTACTCGCGCAGCCACTTCCCGTTGACGTGGCGGTACAGGTCGTCCTGCGGCCGCACCACCGCATCGGCCCCGGACACGTCCGGTCCGGTCAGCGCGCGCGGCGCCTCGTCCTTCGAGCAGGAAGCGAGCGCGGCCGCGGCCGGAACCAGCCCCAGGGCGATGAGAAAAGCACGGCGGTCGATCCGCGCCGGACTCGACGAACTCACGTGTGGAACCCTCCCGGTAGCCGAATTGCTGGCTCGAGGCTACCGGGGATACGGGAACCGCGTCAGAGAGTCACGCGCTGGTCGGGCGCCAGGTACAGCTTGTCGCCCTCGTGCACGCCGTAGGTGTCGTAGAACTCGGCGAGATTGCGCACCACCTGGTTGCATCGGAACTCGGCGGGGGAGTGCGGATCGTTCGCGATCTGATTCTCGAGCGCCTCGGTCGTCATCTCGGTGCGCCAGGTCCGGCCCCACGACTCGAACATGGGCCGGAAGTCCGGCTTGTCTTTGCCATCTCGCTGCTGAACCAGCCGGTAGGCCGCCAGCGAGATCTCGAGTCCGCGCAGATCGGCCAGATTCTCCCCGACGGTGAGTTCGCCGTTCACGTGCTGATCGGCGGGCAACCCCTGCGGCACCAGCGCGTTGTACTGCGCGATGAGCTGTTTGGTCTTGGCCTCGAAGGCCGCCTTGTCCGCCGGTGTCCACCAATCCTTCAGATTGCCGTCGCCGTCGTACTTGGAGCCCTGATCGTCGAAGCCGTGCCCGATCTCGTGCCCGATGACCGCACCGCCCGCGCCGTAGTTGACCGCGGCCTGCGCGTCCGGATCGAAGAACGGCGGTTGCAGGAACGCCGCGGGGAACACGATCTCGTTGGCGGCCGGGTTGTAATAGGCGTTCACCGTCTGCGGCGGCATGCCCCATTCGGTCTTGTCGACCTTGGTGCCGAGCCGGTCGAACATGCGGCGCGCATCGAATTCGTTTGCCGCGATGAGGGATTCGACGAGCCTGCCGCGCGTGACGGTCAGCTTCGAGTAGTCCTCCCACTTGTCCGGGTACCCGATCTTGGCGTCGATCTTGTCCAGCTTCACGATCGCGGCGTCGCGGGTCGGCGGCGACATCCAGTTCGACGTGCGGAAGTTCTCCCGGTAGGCGGACTTGAGATCGTCCACCATAGCCAGCGCCTGCTTCTTGGCCGACGGCGGAAAGTGCTTGTCCACGTACATTTTTCCGAGCGCCTCGCCCACGGTGCCGTTGACCGTCGCGATGCCGGACTTCCACAGTTCGGGCCGCTGCTGCAAACCCGCCATCTGCCTACCGAAGAAGTCGAAGTACGGATCGGAGATGCTCTTGGGCAGGTTGTTCGCGAATTCGCGCACCAGTCCCAGCTTCAGATAGTCCTTCCAGAGCGCGAGATCGGTCTCGGCCCACAGCCCCGCCGCGCCGGTGACGAACGAGGGCTCCCCCACGTTCACGGTGGCGAACAGGTCCTTCGGCCGCTCGGTGCTGCCGGTGAGCCAGGGGTCCCAATCGAATTGCGGTCCGAGCGCGACCATGTCCGCCCAGCTCATCGGATTGTTGGTGGCGTCGGTGTCGCGGGTGCGGACGTTGTCCCAGTGGAATCCGGCGATCCGCGATTCCAGATCCACGACGCGATCGGCCAGCGCGTCCGGATCCGCGAACCCCGCGCCGGCGGCCATCTTGCGCATGCACGCGCGGTATCCGGCGAGCTGTTCGGCGTTCTCGGGTTTGCGGTAGTACTGCTCACCCAGTCCGAGCCCCGCCTGCATGACGAACGGCTGATAGGCATTGGAATCGGATGGGTTCGCGCCCACACCCAGCCCGATCAACCCCACCCCCGGCAGCGCTCCCATCACCTGGGCCAGCTCCGGCTTGCCCGCGGCCAACTCGATCCGTTCGAACAGCCCGCGCAGCGGTGTCATACCGAGCTGCTCGATCTCGGTCAGATCCATCCGCCCGTCGTACAGATCGCGGATCCGCTGCTCGTCGGTGTTCTTGCCCGGGTTGTGGATGCCCTCCACGATCTCCCGCAGCTGTCCCTCGACCCGGTCGTTGACCTCGTCGAAGGTCCCGAACGACACCTTGTCCGGCGGCAGCTTGTACTCGTCGAGCCACTTGCCGTTGACGAACCGGTACAGATCGTCCTGCGGCCGGATCGCCGCGTTCGACCCCGACATATCGGGCCCGACCAGCGCCTTCTGCTGATCATCGGGAGAACACGCGGGCAGCAGCGCCGTGGCCGGCAGCACCCCCAGCGCGATCAGGAACCTACGGCGATCGAGAGCGAAGGGGCGCTCATCACTCAACGCGAATCTCCTCTACCGGGGAAAACGGCCATTGCTGGGACGTTGCCGAATCGACGCTAGTGGCTGACCCTGAGCGAGAGCTGAATCACCGCGTTCCCCGGCTTGTCCCGGTCCCGCACCCCGATTTCACTCCTACCTGCGGCTTGGCTACACTTGACCGGTTGCCTGCGGGACCTGTACCCGCAATCCGGCCGCGAACCCCCGGTGGTCGATCGGTTTCCGATCGTGATAACCGCAGGTAGGCGCGCGTTCCGGTGGGTAACTGACCATGCTCGTCGGGTCGGCAATCCGGCGCGCATTTCGTCCAGGTCTAGGAGGAGCTGAAGTGATTCAGCAGGAGTCGCGACTGCGCGTCGCCGACAACACGGGTGCCAAGGAGATTCTCTGCATCCGCGTTCTCGGTGGTTCGGCGCGTCGCTATGCCGGTATCGGTGACATCATCGTCGCCACCGTGAAGGACGCCATCCCCGGTGGCAACGTCAAGAAGGGCGAGGTCGTCAAGGCCGTCGTCGTGCGCACCGTCAAGGAGCGTCGTCGCCCGGACGGCTCGTACATCAAGTTCGACGAGAACGCCGCGGTGCTGATCAAGCCGGACAACGATCCGCGCGGCACCCGCATCTTCGGCCCGGTCGGCCGTGAGCTGCGTGAGAAGAAGTTCATGAAGATCGTTTCGCTCGCTCCGGAGGTGCTCTGACCATGAAGGTGCACAAGGGCGATACCGTGATCGTCGTTTCGGGCAAGGACAAGGGCGCCAAGGGCAAGGTCATCACGGCCTACCCGGCGACCGGCAAGGTCCTGGTCGAGGGCGTCAACCGGATCAAGAAGCACGTCGCGAACTCCGCGAACCAGCGTGGCGCCAGCTCGGGCGGCATCGTCACCCAGGAAGCGCCGATCCAGGCCTCCAACGTGATGGTCGTCGACTCCGATGGCAACCCGACCCGCGTCGGCTACCGCACGGATGAGAACGGCAAGCGCGTTCGCATCTCCCGTCGCAACGGGAAGGACATCTGAGATGACTTCTACTGAGAACAAGGTGCAGCCGCGCCTGAAGGCGCGCTACCGCGCCGAGATCAAGGACGCGCTGCAGAGCGAGTTCAACTACGACAACGTGATGCAGATCCCGGGCGTCGTGAAGGTCGTCGTGAACATGGGTGTCGGCGACGCCGCCCGTGACGCGAAGCTGATCAACGGTGCGGTCGCCGACCTCACCCTGATCACCGGCCAGAAGCCCGAGATCCGCAAGGCGACCAAGTCGATCGCGCAGTTCAAGCTGCGTGAGGGCATGCCGATCGGCGCGAAGGTCACCCTTCGTGGCGACCGCATGTGGGAGTTCCTGGATCGCCTGATCTCCATCGCGCTGCCCCGTATCCGCGACTTCCGCGGCCTGTCGCCGAAGCAGTTCGACGGCAACGGCAACTACACCTTCGGCCTCTCGGAGCAGTCGATGTTCCACGAGATCGACGTGGACAAGATCGACCGTCCGCGTGGTATGGACATCACCGTGGTGACGACCGCGACCAACAACGAAGAAGGTCGCGCCCTGCTCAAGCACCTCGGCTTCCCGTTCAAGGAGAACTGAGAATGGCCAAGAAAGCCCTCGTCAACAAGGCCAACGCCAAGCCGAAGTTCGCGGTGCGCGCCTACACCCGTTGCCAGCGCTGCGGTCGCCCGCACGCTGTCTACCGCAAGTTCGGCCTGTGCCGCATCTGCCTGCGCGAGATGGCCCACCGCGGCGAACTCCCGGGCGTGCACAAGTCGTCCTGGTGACGTAGTCCCTTCGGGGACAGCACATCTGAATCAGTGAAAGCCCTCCCGAGTCCGCTCGGGAGGGCTTTCGCCGTGCTGGTGGAGTCACACCGCGATCAGCGTGAGCAATGGCTCCAGGTCTTTGAAATCGTCGGCGTTGCGAGTGAACAGTGGAAGGTCGTTCGCCGACGCGATGGCGGCGATCATCAGGTCCATTCGGCGTGGCTTGGGGCTACGGCCGGACGCGACAACAAGTTTCGACATCGAGGTGAATCGTCGCGCCGACGCCGTGCAGAACGGGAGCGCGTCGAAACCGTGCTCGATCGCCAGTAGCCGCTCGGTCCGCAACGCCAGTGCCGTGGGTGTCGACGCGAGTGCGATTCCGAGACCCAATTCCGCGAGGGTGACCGTGCAGATCTTCGCGCGCACCGGCAGTTCGGCATCGTCGATGGTTTCGAGGTCGATGAGAACGCAGGTGTCGAGCAGCCCCTCCGGAAATCGGCCGGTTGGTGTCGGCTCAGTCATCGAGTCGATCCTCGCCGAAGACTGCGTCGATCTCCGCCCGCTCCTCCGCTCCGCTGCCGCTGCGTCCGATACGCGCCAGCACGGCCTTGAGTTCGGTGACCGTCAGATCGCGGGTCGGGGCGATCGGCCGCAGCTCGCCGACGGGCCGTCCGTTTCGGGTGATGACAAAGTCCTCACCGGCTTCCAGGGCGTCCATCACACCGGCGCTGCCGTTGCGCAGCTCGGCTTGGGTGATAGTACGGGTCATCCCCCCAGGATAGCTTCGGGTGCTATCTCTTGCTATATGGTTTGGCGGGTTCCGCAACTGGTTGACGGGCGGTCCGAAATCTGTGCCGAGACCGTGAGACCGGCTCGGCGCGACATTGGATGGCGAGGCCGTAAGTTTCGCCTTTTTTCGGTGGGTGTATGGCACCCCAACTTTCGTTGACATACAAAGTTCTGCCCCCAAAATTGCCGGGGCACAACATATTTCAAATATCGGCGATGCATTTTCCTGGAACGCTATGGTGCGCTGACTCCGATATCCGGGGGCTGGGAGGTTGGAAAATGCAGAAGATAATGACGTTCTTGGGTGCCGCCGCCGTTGCGGGCGCCGCGGTTCTCGCCGGCACGGGAACGGCGAACGCCTACTACCCCTACGACGTCGAACTGGGCAGCTGCTACGGGTACCTCGACACCAAGATCACCGGCAACGCCGACGAAGCCCGGGCCGTAGGCCGCCAGGACTGGTTCGAACAGAGCGGCATCTGCCGCTTCTGGCTCGAGCGCAAAACCCCCGACTACGCCTACAAACGCGTCAGCGACGTCTACACCTCTCCCTCCGGCCTCGATGTGAAGCGCACCGGCTGGCACTGGAACGGGTCCCCGAGCGACAGCGTCCTGTCCCGCGTCTGCGTCAAGAACGTCTCGACCAACCAGACCAAGTGCGGCACCGGCCACTAGCCGTTCGACCCCGACGATGATGGCCCGGTCCCGCAGCGCTGGGTCGATCTCGTCACTGGCGCCCGGCCCGTGATGAACTTTTAACGACAGCGCCGACCCGATGGTCCGACCATGTCCTGGAACCGGACGATTCGGTACGCGGCCTATGCTCTCCTCCGACGAGAGGAGACACATATGCGTATCGGCATTCTGCTCAACGAGGGCCGTGGCCCCGACGCTCTGACGCGCCTCACCGACGAGGTCGCTGCAGCCGCCGCGGACGGCTTCGCCTCGGCCTGGTTGCCGCATATCTTCGGTCTGGACGCGCTCACCGCCCTCGCGGTCGCGGGCAGCCGGGTCCCCGGTATCGAGCTGGGCCCCGCGGTCGTCCCCACCTACCCGCGCCACCCGGCCGCCCTGGCCCAGCAGGCCCGCACCACCGCCCTCGCGCTGGGCCCGAACCGCCTGACCCTCGGCATCGGCCTGTCCCACAAGATCGTCATCGAGAACATGTTCGGCCTCGACTACGACCGCCCCGCCCGCCACATGCGCGAGTACCTCGAGGTCCTGACCCCGCTGCTGGCCGGCCAACCCGTCTCCTTCGAAGGCGAGACCCTCCGCGCGAACGTGGCCCTGTCCACCCCCGCCGAAGGCGAGATCCCGGTCCTGCTGGCGGCTCTCGGCCCCCACATGCTCAAACTCGCGGGCCGCGCCACCGCGGGCACCATCCTCTGGATGACCGGCCCCACCACCATCGCCGACCACATCGCCCCCCTGATCAGCGAAGCGGCCGCCACCGCGAACCGCCCCGCCCCCCGAATCGTCTGCAACCTCCCCATCTGCGTAACCGACGACCCGGTCCCCGCCCGCGAAGCGGCAGGCAAGGCCTTCGCGGTCTACAACACCCTCCCCTCCTACCGCGCCATGATGGACCGAGAAGGCGCCTCCGGCCCCGCAGACCTCGCCGTGATCGGCACCGAGGATCAGGTAGCGGCCCAGCTGGCCACCATCGCCGCTTCCGGCGCAACGGATTTCGTCGCCAGCGTCTACACCCGCGACGACACCCGAACCCGAAAGTTTCTCTCCGACTACGCCTCCGGCACAAAGTCGTAGTCGAACAACCAAAATTCGCCCCTGCTGCTTACTCTTCGAGCAGCACGGGCGATTCCACCTCGTTCCGCGGCCGCGAATACCCGCAATCCCGGCCTCCGGGAACGCCCGCGCCCATTCTCGGCCCCGGTGTTGGTTCGTGTGCTCGCGGAGCCCGTCGGCGTGGTGCGAGCACCGGCAATCGGCGGCTCGATCCCCGAGCCCTCCGCGAAGGGCGCGGTGCGCCGCGACACGACCGATGAACCGCCGCGCGTGACGACTCGCCGGGTGCAGCAACTATTCAGTTGACCATCAGTCGGAATCGGGCACTCGCTCAGGGGATCTCCCTGATACTGGGGTGATGGCACAGCCGGGTGATGGTCGGTTCAACGGGAACTCGGAGCCCACGAGCGCGGGGCAGCGGGCGGGTGGGGGAGCGAAGGCGCTGGGAATCGTCGTGGTGGGAGCCGGTATCGCGGGACTCGCTGCGGCGCAGGCGCTTCGGAAACTCGGCCACACGGTGACGATCGTCGAAGCGCGGGACCGGATCGGGGGGCGGATCTGGACCGACGCCGACGGCGTGGATCTGGGCGCGCATTGGATCCACGGCACCGAGGGCAACCCGCTCACCGAGCTGGTGGAGCGGCTCGAGATACCGTTCAGCTACGTCGGCGGGGACAGTTCGTACACCGGCGGATTCGACAGCCTGACCCTGTTCGGGCCGGACGGCATCGTCACCACCCCGACGGCGAAGTCCCGCACCCTGGCCCTGGCCGACCAGGTGTTGCACGAACTCGAACAGCGGGCCGAGATCGCCCGCCGGCGCGGGCATCCGGACATGTCGCTGGCGAGCGTCCTGGACGAGATCCTCGCCGCGGGCGAGCATTCCGCGCAGGACGAGCAGGCCATCAGATACCACCTGAACGTGATCCTGCGCGAGGACGTCGCCGAGGACCCCGCCCGCCTGTCCTTCAAGTACTGGGAGGACGGCTACCGCGTCTACGGCTACGGCGACAGCATCCTGCACGGCGGGTACCACGCGGTCATCGCCTCCCTCGCCGAGGGCGCGACGGTGGAACTCGGCACCCCGGTCCGTCGAATAGCGCTGAGCGACAGCCACGTCCGTGTGATCACGGACGACAAGGTGCACGAGGCGGACAAGGTCCTGATCACCGTCCCGCTCGGCGTCCTGAAATCCGGCGACGTCCTGTTCGACCCGCCCCTGCCCGACCGCAAACAACAGGCCCTGACCCGCCTCGGCTTCGGCACCCTGAACAAAATCGCCCTGCACTACGACGAAAGGTTCTGGCCCGCAGAGCAATACGTCTTCGGCTACCTCTGCCGCGAGACCGCGAGCTATCCCACCGTCGTGATCAGCATGTGGAAATCGCACGGCAGGCCGATCCTGGTCCTGCTGCTGGGCGCGTCCCTGGGCAGGGACATGGAATCCTGGCCCGACGCACAGGTACACGACTACGCGACCACGGTTGTGAACGACATCTTCGGCGCGAATACCCCAGCACCGAAACACATTTCACGCACCGCCTGGAACTCGGACCCCTACGCCCGCGGCGCGTACGCCTGCATCGGCGTGGACGCTTCCCCGCGCGATCTGGACATCCTCGCCGAGCCCATCGCCGACCGCCTCTACTTCGCCGGCGAGGCCACCAACAGCTACCACTGGGGCTGCGTGCACAGCGCCTACGAATCCGGCCTGCGCGAGGCCGCTCGCATGGCGAACGACTCCTCGCTCTACAGCCCGCCCGCCACCGAGACCGCCCGCCGCCAGCGCCGCGACATCGACCGCATGAAACGCTTCGCCCGCATGCGCATCAGCCACCTGAGCCACGCGCAGATCCGCGAGCGCATGTCCTGCCTCGCCGACGGCATCGACCCCTTCGGCGTCCGCCTCTTCGCGCCCCTGGTCGACACCGATCTGGAAACCCTCGCCTCGATGTTCGACGAAATCACCTACGAACCGGGCGATTCCATCTGCAAGGAGGACGACCCCGCACACGGCGTCTACGTCATCGCCGAGGGTGAGGTGGAGATCGATTTCGGCGGCGTCTACGAACGCGCGATCATGTCCCGCGGCGCGGTCCTGGGCAGCCACGACCTGTTCTTCGACGCCAGAACGGCCACCGTCACCGCACACACCCCGGTCCGCCTCTACTACCTGGACCACTACCGCTACAAAACGTTCCTCTACGCCTTCCCCGACGTCATGATGATGATGCTCACCGACTTCGTCACCCGCTGGGAGCAACTCGAAGACGTCCTGGGCGCGGCGACCTTGGCCGGCGCCCGCCGAATCATCCAGAGCCGCCGCGCACCCGTCGCCGAGTCCTGAGTTCGCGCACCCCGAAGTACCGATCGAGCGAACACGACTCCCCGAGCCAAGACCCGAATCCCCGCACCCACCCGGTAAGTTGCGCGCCGGGGGTGATCGATGGGCCCCATGACGTCCGAGGGGGACCCGATGATCCGACGCCTGGCCGCAGCCGCCCTGCCGCTATTCCTGCTGGCGGCCTGCGCCGACGACCAATCCCCGACACGCCCGGCCGGATTCTGGTTTACAGCTCCGCGGAACGACGAGATCCGCCTCGAGGCCCTCGACCGCGCCCGAGCCGTCGACCCCTGCGCGCTGGTTCCGCGCGCAGAGTTGGAGAAGATCGCCCCGATCCGCTCGGTGGAGAACGACGATCGGGATTCCTGTGAAGCCGAACTGGGTTCGGCGGAGGCGAACAAGGGAATCGAGCTCGACTGGGCGGTCGTCTTCGCAACCGTGCAGGAGGGCGCGAAGAGCGCGAAGACCACCATCGCGGGTACGGATGTCCTGCTCGCGGGCGACAAGGACAACATCCCCGAGGACCAGTTCGCCAAGCTCGTCCAGCGAAACTGCACCGCCACAGCCCAATTCCCGGCCGGCGCCGCGCTGATGCTCTTCGTCACCACCCCGCTCGGCACCGAACCCTGTGACCTGGGCGAGAAAGTACTGGGCACCGCGATCGCGGAATTTCTGAAGGAACCGGCCCGCGGCACCTCACCCGACACCGCCGCCACGGTGCTCGACGCGACCGCCGACCCGTGCGACGTGCTGCCGCAGCTGGGCGTCACCGTGAACGCCGCCGACCGTCGCATGCGAACCTGCGACTTCACCTACAAGGGTGACGAGATCTCCCTGCGCTACGAATACGACGAGCGCGACACCATCCCCGGCCACGACGGACCACCGCTCGATTTGGGCGGCAGCTACCCCGTGTACCGGGATGTCTCCGGCGACGACCCCGATGACTTCCACTTCTATACGGCCGTCATCGGCCCCGAGATCAACCCGGCGACCGCGGATCCGACCTTCGGTCCCCGCGTGCCGACGGTCAGCGTGACCGGCAAGAACGACGAGGTCCTCACCGAAGTCCTACGCCGCACGCTGACCCTGTTCCCCTGAACCACCAACGACACGCCCGGCCTCAGCGCACTCTTTCCGCCCGTGCCAGCCCCACCAATTGAGGCTATGTGGAGCATGTGATTTTCACTACTGTTTCCCGGGGCTGGTCGCGGTGATCGGCCCAGGGAGGAAGTGATGTTCAAGCTGGCAGTGAAAACCGTTGGCGCGGTGTGCTTTGCGGCATTCGTACTGCCTGGGGTGCTGGCCCCGGCGGCCTCCGCGTACGTCTCCTCGATCAAGGTCGCCGCGCGGGACAACACCGACTGCACGGTGGCGGTGGGGGACTGCCGCATCTACGTCACCGTCAAAGGAGACGACGTACACGACCCGATAACCGTCAAGGTCGACGACGTCGCGCTGGGGGAATGCCCGATCAAGCATGCGGGCAAGGACTATCTGAAATGCGAGCTGAGCTGGTCACCGGCGGCGAACGGAACGTACGTCATCTCCGCGACCCGGGGCACGCGCACCGAATCGGTGACCCTGAACATCCCGGGCCGGGTGGAGCAGGACGTGGCAACGGGCTCCGCCGACTGGCTCGGCAGACTCGGGACCGGCTCACTGGGTTAGCGATCTCGGCGCCCGATCGCGATCGCGAGCTCACACCCACCCCGATTTTGCGTGCTCAGAGCGCTTGTCTACACTGAACCGGTTGCCTGGGCACATCTATGTCCGCACGCGTCGTCGTCGCGGCGTTGCTCCAGGCCACAAGCGAATTGATCCGGTCGGGCAATCCCGGCTGGACCGCCCCGAATTGTCGTAGGCCCACGACCGCCGATCTCAGACGGTGCTGGATGGGAACCGCGGCGAGAAAGGTAACGGTCAACCCATGACCATGACTGATCCAATCGCAGACTTCTTGACCCGTCTGCGCAACGCCAACTCGGCGTACCACGATCAGGTGAAGGCTCCCCACTCGAAGATCAAGGTGAACATCGCCGAGATCCTCAAGCGTGAGGGCTACATCTCTGATTACCGCATCGAAGACGCTCAGGTCGGCAAGGCCATCGTCGTCGACCTCAAGTACGGCCCGAGCCGTGAGCGCAGCCTGCAGGGCGTGCGTCGCGTCTCCAAGCCCGGTCTGCGTGTGTACGCGAAGTCCACCAACCTGCCCAAGGTGCTCGGCGGCCTCGGCGTGGCGATCATCTCCACGTCCGCTGGTCTGCTCACGGACCGTCAGGCCAAGCAGCAGAGTGTAGGCGGGGAAGTCCTCGCCTACGTCTGGTAAGGGAGGTAGGAACAATGTCGCGTATCGGTAAGAAGCCGATCCCGGTTCCCGCCGGCGTCGAGGTGTCCATCGACGGCCAGAACATCGCGGTCAAGGGTCCCAAGGGCACCCTGTCGCATGTTATCGCCGAGCCGATCACCGTCGCCCGCGCAGAGTCCGGCGAGCTCGAGGTCGTTCGTCCGAACGACGAGCGTCAGAATCGCGCCCTTCACGGCCTGACCCGCACCTTGGTCTCCAACATGATCGAGGGCGTCACCAAGGGCTACGAGAAGAAGATGGAGATCTTCGGCGTCGGTTACCGCGTGCAGGCCAAGGGCTCGAACCTCGAGTTCGCCCTGGGCTACAGCCACCCGGTCCCGATCGAGGCTCCCGAGGGCATCACCTTCGCGGTCGAGGCTCCCACCAAGTTCTCGGTGTCGGGTATCGACAAGCAGAAGGTCGGCCAGATTGCCGCGGTGATCCACGGCCTGCGCAAGCCCGACCCGTACAAGGGCAAGGGCATCCGCTACGCCGGCGAGGTCGTTCGCCGCAAGGTCGGAAAGACGGGTAAGTAAGCCATGGCACAAACCGAAAACCAGAAGCTGAAGCGTAAGCCGAAGGGCACCGACGCTTCGACTCGTCGTCGTTTGTCCAAGACGCGCCGGCACTTCCGTCTGCGCAAGAAGATCGAAGGCACCACCGTGCGCCCGCGCCTGGTGGTCAACCGCTCGGCTCGCCACATCCACGCTCAGCTGATCGACGACTCGGTGGGCAAGACCATCGCGTACGCGTCGACCATCGAGGCCGATGTGCGCGCCGTCGAGGGTGACAAGTCCGCCAAGGGCGCCAAGGTCGGCGAGCTCATCGCCGCCCGCGCCAAGGCTGCCGGCATCGAGGCGGTCGTGTTCGACCGTGGTGGTCACGACTACCACGGCCGTATCGCGGCGCTCGCGGATGCCGCCCGTGAAGGTGGGCTGAAGTTCTGATGATCAACACTGCAAACGGAAGGAACGTCTGATGCCGGGACGTCAGCGGCGTGACGGCGGAAACAACGGTCCCGCCGGACAGAACAACGGACCTGGCGGCAACGACCGCGACAACCGTGGCCGTGGCCGCGGCGACCGTCGCGATCAGCAGCAGGCCGAGAAGAGCAACCAGCTCGAGCGCGTAGTCGCGATCAACCGCGTCTCCAAGGTCGTGAAGGGTGGTCGTCGCTTCAGCTTCACCGCCCTCGTGATCGTCGGTGACGGCAACGGTCTGGTCGGCGTCGGCTACGGCAAGGCCAAGGAAGTTCCCGCGGCCATCCAGAAGGGTGTCGAGGAGGCTCGCAAGAGCTTCTTCCGCGTCCCGATGATCGGCTCCACCATCACTCACCCGGTTCAGGGTGAGGCGGCGGCCGGTGTCGTCATGCTGCGTCCGGCTTCGCCCGGTACCGGTGTGATCGCCGGTGGCGCGGCTCGCGCCGTGCTGGAGTGCGCTGGTATCCACGACATTCTGGCCAAGTCGCTCGGTAGCGACAACGCCATCAACGTCGTGCACGCCACCGTTGCTGCCCTCAAGATGCTGCAGCGCCCCGAAGAGGTTGCCGCCCGCCGCGGTCTGCCGATCGAGGATGTTGCACCTGCGGGCATGCTGCGTGCGCGTGCGGGACAGGGAGTCTGACATGGCAGATCTCAAAGTGACCCAGACCAAGAGCTCCATTGGCGCCCTGCGTAACCAGCGCGAGTCGCTGCGGACCCTCGGCCTGCGTGGCATTCGCCAGACTGTCGTCCGCGAGGACAACGCGCAGAACCGCGGTCTGATCAACGTCGTGCGCCACCTCGTTCAGGTTGAGGAGGTTTAAGCATGACCATCAAGTTGCACCACCTGCGTCCTGCCCCCGGTTCCAAGACCGAGAAGACCCGTGTGGGTCGCGGTGAAGGTTCCAAGGGTAAGACCGCGGGCCGTGGTACCAAGGGTACGAAGGCTCGCAAGAACGTTCCGGTCCGCTTCGAGGGCGGGCAGATGCCGATCCACATGCGTCTGCCCAAGCTGAAGGGCTTCAAGAACCCGTTCCGCACCGAGTACCAGGTCGTGAACGTGTCCGATATCGCCCGTCTGTTCCCCGAGGGCGGCACCATCGGCAAGGCAGAGCTGGTCGCCTCCGGCCTCGTTCGCAAGAACGAGCTCGTGAAGGTGCTCGGCGAGGGCGAAATCGGTGTGGCCGTTCAGGTCTCCGCCGACAAGTTCTCCGGCTCGGCCACCGAGAAGATCACCGCTGCCGGTGGCTCCGCCACCGTCCTCGGCTGATCTTGCCGAGCGACCTGCAAGCAGTCGCTACGGATCGGTAATCTAGTTTCAGCGACACCGGGTGAGCGCAGAGCTCACCCGGTGTCACTGTTAGAGTTCAAGTGTTGTCTGCCAACACTGTCATGGGGATTCGGCGTTCCGTCGTTGTAGCCATGGCCTGACCCATGTCGTTCGCCAGGAGGATCTGTGCTTTCCGCCTTCGTGTCGGCTTTCAGGACCCCGGACTTACGGCGGAAGATTCTCTTCACGCTGGGGCTGATCGCGCTCTACCGGATCGGCGCCGCGCTGCCCTCCCCGGGCGTCAGCTACAAGAACATCCAAGAGTGCGTCGAGCTGGTGAACGGCGGCGATTCCGCCGGCATCTACCAGCTGATCAATCTCTTCTCCGGTGGTGCCCTGTTGCAGCTGTCGGTGTTCGCGATCGGCATCATGCCGTACATCACCGCGAGCATCATTATCCAGCTGTTGACGGTGGTTATTCCGCGGTTCGAGGAACTGCGTAAAGAAGGCCAATCGGGTCAGAACAAAATGACCCAGTACACCCGATACCTGTCGATCGCCCTGGCGGTGCTGCAGGCAACGGGTCTGGTGGCGCTCGCTGCGCGCGGTCAGCTGCTGCGCGGGTGCCCCAAGGACATCCTGGCCGACACCTCTATCTTCGGCATGATCATCATCGTGCTGGTCATGACCGCGGGCGCCGCCCTCGTCATGTGGTTCGGCGAGCAGATCACCGAGCGCGGTGTCGGTAACGGCATGTCGCTGTTGATCTTCGCCGGTATCGCGGCGCGAATTCCGGCCGAGGGCAAGATGATCCTCGACAGCCGTGGCTGGGGCGTGGTCGGCATGGTCGCCGCCGCCGCACTGGTCGTGATCGTGGGTGTCATCTTCGTCGAGCAGGGTCAGCGCCGAATTCCGGTGCAGTACGCCAAGCGCGTGGTCGGTCGCAAGATGTACGGCGGCTCGTCGACCTATCTGCCGCTGAAGGTGAATCAGGCGGGCGTCATCCCCGTCATCTTCGCCTCGTCGCTGTTGTATCTGCCCAACCTGCTCGCCCAGCTCACGCAGGACACCTCCGGCGGAGATATGTCCAAGTGGCAGGAACTGATTCAGAAGTACCTGGTCAACCCGAGCAACCCGGTCTACGTCGGAATCTACTTCGCGTTGATCGTGTTCTTCACCTACTTCTACGTCGCGATCACCTTCAACCCGGAGGAGCGCGCGGACGAGATGAAGAAGTTCGGCGGCTTCATTCCGGGCTACCGTCCCGGCAAGCCGACCGCGGACTACCTGAACTATGTGCTGAGCCGGATCACCCTGCCCGGATCGATCTACCTCGGTGCGGTTGCCGTGCTCCCGAACCTGCTGCTCGGCATCGGCGCCGACAGCGGCGTACAGAACCTGCCCTTCGGCGGTACCGCTGTGCTGATCATTGTGAGCGTGGGCCTCGATACCGTGAAACAGATCGAGAGCCAATTGATGAATCGAAATTACGAAGGGTTCCTCAAGTGAGAGTTGTTCTGCTCGGACCGCCCGGTGCCGGCAAAGGCACGCAGGCCGTCCTGCTGTCGGAAAAGCTTGGTGTACCGCACATCTCCACCGGGGATCTGTTCCGTGCGAACATCGGCCAGCAGACCGCGCTGGGCCGCGAGGCGCAGAAGTACATGGACGCCGGGGACCTGGTTCCCAGCGATGTGACCAACCGCATGGTCGAGGCTCGTATCGCCGAGCCGGACGCCACCAATGGCTTCGTGCTGGACGGCTACCCGCGCACGGTGGATCAGGCCGACGCCCTGGAGAAGATGCTCAAGGAGTCGGGCCATGCGCTCGACGCCGTGCTCTGCTTCGTGGTGGCCGAGGACATCGTGGTCGAGCGCATGCTGGCGCGCGGCCGCGGTGACGACACCGAGGAGACCATCCGCAACCGCATGCGCGTCTACCGCGAGGAGACCGAGCCGCTGCTCGACCACTACGACGGTCTCGTCGTGTCGGTCGAGGGCATCGGCGAGATCGCGGACGTGAACGCGCGGGCGCTGTCGGCGCTGGGTCGCTGAATGGTCTTCGGCCGCAAGAACAAGAAGGTGGTGCCGTTCCGCACCGCCGGTGAGTTGGACGCGATGGCGGCGGCCGGCGAAATCGTCGGCCGCGCGCTGGTGGCGGTGCGCAATGCCGCCAAGCCCGGGGTCTCGACCCTGGAGCTGGACGAGGTCGCCGAGCAGCTCATCCGCGAAGCCGGAGCGATCCCGTCCTTCAAGGGCTACAACGGCTTTCCGGGTTCGATCTGCTCGTCGGTGAACGACCGCGTCGTGCACGGCATCCCGACCAAGGACGACGTCCTGGCCGAGGGTGATCTCGTGTCCATCGACTGCGGCGCGATTCTCGATGGCTGGCACGGTGATTCGGCGTGGACGTTCGGCGTCGGCAACATCATCGAGGCCGACCGCCTGCTGAGCGAGGCGACCCGGATGTCGATGGAAGCCGGCATCGCTGCGATGATCGCCGGTAACCGCCTGACCGACGTCTCGCACGCCATCGAGCTGGGCACCCGCGCGGCCGAGGTGGAGCACGGCCGGTCCTACGGCATCGTCGACGGCTACGGCGGTCACGCCATCGGCCGCAAGATGCACATGGATCCGTTCCTGCCCAACGAGGGCGCGCCCGGCAAGGGCCCGCAACTCGTGGTCGGCTCGGTGCTGGCGATCGAGCCGATGCTCACCCTGGGCACCACGGAAACCGTGACCCTCGAGGATGATTGGACCGTGGTCACCAGCGACGGCACCCGTGCCGCCCACTGGGAGCACACGGTCGCGGTCACCGAAGACGGCCCGCGGATCCTGACCCTCCGCCCGGAGTAGTACACGCTTTCACCGAACGCCGCGATCCCTTCGGGGGTCGCGGCGTTCGGTGTTTTCATGCCTGCTCGGGCACCGGGAATGTCGTGCCGACCGCGGTAACCGCCATGGGATGCACGGCCGTTCGGCCACGGTCGTGCTTGCTGTCAGGCGATGCGAATGTGTTTGACGCCCACCAGTGCTCGCCGCAGCCGACCTCGTAGCGGACCGTCGACATCGGCGGTGAGCCTTACTCCCGCGGAGTTGGCGATCCGCTCGGCGACCTCGGGAATCCCGATGTGATCGGTCCGGATGTGTTCCCCGAACTCGCTGCCGCGCAGACTTTTCAGGCAATCATCGACCCGGTCGACCGCGAAACTCTCGTGCCGCAACCCCCACAGCGAGCGCTCCCGTAGCCGGCGCAATACCGTCTCCCGCTCGGCGAGCAGCGCGAAATGCCGTACGTCGTGGCCGATTTCCCGCAGTCGCCCCACGGTTTCCGCGAAGTACGCGGGCTCGACCACGGTCATGGGCGCGATCACCACCCCGTCGTGCTTGCGCAACACCAGATCGAGCACCTCCACCACCCCCTGCCGCCAGGCGGTCAGGTGCTGAAAGTCCTCCCGCAACTCCCGGGGCATGGCCCGATGCAAGCCGAACCCCACCATCTCGGGGTCGCACACGACGCTTCCGGCCAGTCGCCGATGCAGCTCGAACGCGGTCTGCGTCTTGCCCCCGCCGAACGGCCCGTTGATCCAGATCAGCATCCCGCCACCCTAGGCGCGCTCCCGCCCGCGCCGCCGAATCCGCCGGTCACGGTCGCCGGTAGCGGTGTCGGATCCGTCCCCGGATGGCAGGGCGTCGAGCGTCGATCCGCGCGGATCTCGTGCTCGTGCGGGCCGGACAGGCCTTCTTCGATCGTGGGGAGTACTGCGATCTCGATCCGTACGGGGAGCTAGTCGAGGAAGAAGGCCAGGGTCTTCTCGTCGGAATCCAGGATCTCGTCCGCCGCCACGCCGAGTTGTCGCGCGAGCTCGGCCGAACCGGTGAGGGCCGCCTCCACGTCGGGGGTGAAGGCCCGGTCCAGCAGCCCGAGGTAGTCGACCATGCTCGCCTCGAGCCGGTCGATGAGCTCCCGATGCTCGGCCGCGAGTTGTTCAGTGAGCAGGCGTTGCTGGTCGAGATACCGTGCGATCGCCTCCGCCTCCCGCTGCGAAAGGGCGGACGAGACAGCCCGGTACATCACGGTGCCGACGGTGTTGCCGATGACGGCGCCGAGGATCGGCACCGGAATCGCCGCCTGTCCCAGGAAGGACGACAGCGCGCTCACCGCCGCCTCCAGTGAGACCAACTCGGCGTTCTCGATGAACTCCAGTTCGTCGATCTCGCCGCGGCGGAACTTGTTGGCCTGCGCGGCGATTCCGAACGACGCGGTGACGATCGAACTGGCCACGGCCGCCGGTGTCGCGGTGAAGTTCGTCAGCGTGTAGGTGCTCATACCGCGCACGCCGCCCTGCACGAAGCCCAGCCCGATGCCGGTCCAGTCTTCTCGGGTGAAGTCCTCGAACTTCCTGCCCTCCCTGCGCTTCTGGACGATGGCCAGCACGATGGCGGTTCCGCCTTCGATGGCTGCCGATGCGAGCGTGGCTTTCACGCCTTCTCGCGTGGAGGGCCGGCTCGCCTGATAGTCGCTGGCCCGCAGCGATTTGTCGGTGGCGCGCAGGGAGTCCTGCTCGGCCCCCAGCGCGGCTTCATAGCTGTCCCGCTGCACGTCGTGATAGTCCAGCGCCGAGGGCTCGATCGATTCGACGCCGATCTGCCCTTCCGCGAAGAACGCTCGAACGCGCTGCCAGTCGCCGAACGAGGGGCCGTCGCCGCCGCGCGTCAAGAATCTGCCCGCGTCCTCGGGCGACATGGCGTGTAGTTCGCGCACCACCCTGAAGTGGTCGCCGGGGATCTGGTACTTCCCGCCGTCCCGCACGAAGTCGGGATACCTGCCGAGGTGCTCCGCGATGGCGCCGAGCCCGAAGCGGCCACCGGCGGCGACGAACTTCTGCTGGATTTCGACCTCGCCGCGCATCAGGTCGACGGGCCCGTTGTCATTGACCCACCGGTAGACCGCCTCCCCGCCGAGGATCCGGCTCCGCGCGTTGCCGACACCGACTTCGGCGATCTCGGCGATGAATCCGTGCATGCCTTTCACGCCACCGCGATTGGTGTCGACTACTTTGGAGCCGATGTCCTGGATCGTCCGCTCGATGCTTCCCAGGGCCGCTGCGAGATTCAGGTCCCGCTGCCGGTAGTTACGCACCAGCTCCTCGAGCCGGAGCTGGTTCAGGTAGCCCACCCACGCCGCGACAGCCTGCTCCTGGTTGCTCTTCGCGAGTCTCGCGCTGTCGTCGACGATCTCACTCACCGGGCGCGTCCTGCTCGACGCGGCGGCTCAGCAGCGCCGCACATGCTTTCGTGTTGTTGACCAGAGCGGCCAGCTGTGACTGTCGGGCCGGCTCCAGCGTCCGGAAGTCGGCGCCGAACAGTCCCAGTGCTCCGCCGTAGCTCGTGACGAGCAGGCCGCGCAGGGCTGCGGTGCGCTCCAGCAGATCGCTGATCTCCGCATCCATACCCCGCACCAGGGCGGTGTTGCGCGTGAGCGCGGTCAGCGCCTCCTGCTTCGCCTCGCGGTTCTCGAACTTCTTCCGGGCCAGAAGCGCGATCGATGCGAGTAGGGTCGCGCCCGCGATCCCCCAGCCGACCGGACCCGCGAGCGCGAGTAGTGCGCCGCCCCCTGCGATTCCGTTACCTCCGGCAGCGAGTGCACCACCGCCGAGCCAGGCCAGAGCCGCCTTGGTCGCGGCCGCTCCCGAAAGTGTCGAGATCGCGGAGCCCGTCGAGGCAGTGCCGAACGTGGTGGCGACCCATATCGCGGCCGACGGGGCCATGCTCGCCACCGCGGCGCCGGCGGTGAACCCAGCGCCCGCACCCGCCGCGGACTGACGTGCGGCTGCCAAGTCGCGCTGGGCGAACTCTGTGGCATCGACGAAAGATGTTTTATCTGCATTGATTTCGATGAAGTCGCGCTCGAACGACTTCGGCGTACACGCGATGCTGTTGACGAGCGACTCGACCAGTTCGATCAGGTCCGCCGCGCGCTCCCGCTGCCGCAGCAGCGATAGTCCGGCGTCGTTCATCAGAGTGAAAGCGCCGTTGTATTCGACAATGGCCTCTTCATAGGGGTCGGGCTTCTTCGCGGTCAGCTTCTCCACGGTGCCGACCGCGGAGTCCTTGAAGTCACCGGCCTGCACTGCCAGATGCGTCGAGCTGTTTCGCGCGAACCGCCCGAGCCCGTCCAGGGACTTACCCAGACTTTCCCTGGCCTTGTCCATGCTGAGTGGTTCGGTCATCGTGCCCCCGGATTCATCACGGGTCACCTACTCGGAAACGTAGGTTTACCCTCCCGGCAGAAGGGTATAGCCATCCGCCGACGCGCGATGAGATACCGATCGGTAAGCGTCATTCGCGAACAATGCACTCTAGGTACAGGTTTCGCGCGCTCAGCCCTCCAGCATCAGCGTGACCGGTCCGTCGTTGATCAGCTCCACCTGCATGTGCGCCCCGAACTGCCCCGTGGCGACGCTCGCCCCGAACGCCCGCAGCGTCTCCGCGAACAAATCGACCAGCGGTTCGGCGACGGCCCCCGGCGCGGCAGCGTTCCACGACGGCCGCCGCCCTTTCGCGGTGTCGGCGTACAGCGTGAACTGGCTGATCACCAGGATCGGCGCGTTCAGGTCGGCCGCCGACCGCTCCCCGTCGAGGATCCGCAACCGGAAGAGCTTGTCCGCTAGAGCCTTCGCGGTTGCCTCGGTGTCGCTGTGCGTAACGCCGACCAACGCCACCAGCCCCTGCGGCTTCGGCTCGATCCTGCCGACAACCTCGCCGTCGACGCTGACCTGCGCCGAACTCACCCGCTGCACCAGTACTCGCACGTCCAGATCATGGCATCAGCCCGTGCACCGCCGCTGATCAGGGGCGTTGGGGCTGTTCGGTGATGCCCCTATTTCTAGGGCCTCGGGATCGAATTTCCTTCTGCGCCATCGAGAGTTCATGAAAGTAGGCTGTGCTGTGGAGTGAATTTCGATCACGGGCGGAAGTGACTGAGGGACCGATGGCACCAACAGAGGACGAGACTCGTACTGCCTGGCCGGGGCTGAAGGACATGGCTACATCCGGCGGTAAACACCTCAAGTACCACCCGGAGTCCGCGAAGGCGGCGCTGCAGGCCACCGCGTCATTGGCCGGTGCGCTGCGCTACTTCCAAGGCCAGGTCGGTTCCTGCGGACTCGATACTCTGCCCGCGATCGCAAAACAGCCGATCGGGGATGACCTGCAGTCCGGCAAGCTGCTCACGGACCACTACAACAAGCGGGCGGTCCGGCTCCGGGATGTGTTCGACATCCACCTGAAGATCCTGCAGGACATGGCGGATGCGATTTTCGAGGCCGCCAAGGCCTATGCCGACACGGACGACGGAAACGCCGCCAAGTTCGGTGGCATCCTGGCGGATATGGGGCAGGGCAAGCTGCCGTCGAGCGCTGCGGATCTGGGGCTCAAGGCACCCACCAAAGAGGCGTGGAAGCCGGGCGAGCAGCACGAAGTCGCGCTCATGAAGAAGGACATCTCCTGGAATCCGGATGACCTTTCCGATATGGAAGACCGTCCCGAGGAACTCGCGAAATACGCAGGTCCGAGAGAGGCGGTGGCTGTCTACCCGGAGAACAAGGAGTGGATGGAGTACGACCAGCTCTATACGCTCGGCCAGCAGATGAACGCGGATTCGTATGCCACCGCGGCGGAACGCTGGTGGTGGATCTCCTCGCAGGTGGACCGCCAGTTCAATATGTACAAGCAGAACATTTCCCAGCTCAAGCATTCCTGGGAGGGCGAGGGCGGCGCCGGCGCCCAGCGGGCCGTCACTCAGATCGTCTCCGACAGCAAGCCTTTCACCACGACCATGAAGCTGATCGGCGACAGCCTCAACTTCACCTCGGACTGGATGGCCCTGACCGCGGCGCGCATGCCGATCGAGAAGAAGAACCAGGGCGACTCGTGGGGTAGTGACGAGCAGGGCATCCTCGAGATGTACCAGGACGTCTGGGAGGAGTTCTACAAGGGGCCGCTGGTCGAAACGGCCTCGGTCATGCCGTTCATCGCGGAGCCGACGGTGGTACCGAAGGACAAGCCGAAGCCGGCGCCGACCGACGATAAAGACGATAAGGGCGACAAGAAGGACACTACGGACCCCAACGCCAAGCCCGGGGGCCAGACGACGCCGGGCGGGCAGACCACCCCGGGCGGGCAGACCACTCCGGGGGGCCAGCAGAAACCCGGTGGGCAGCAGCAGCCGCCGGGGAACAAGGATCAGGACAAAGACAAAGACAAAGATCAGGACAAGAACAAGGATCAGGACAAGAACAAGCCGGGCGGTCAAAACCCGAATGGCCAGAATCCCGGTGGCCAGAATCCCGGTGGTCAGAATCCGGGTGGTCAGAATCCCGGTGGCCAAAACCCGGGCGGTCAGAGCCCCGGGGGCAGCCAGAACCCGGGCGGCAGTCAAAATCCCGGTTCCAGCTCCACGAGCGGTGGTCAGGACCTGTCCCAGCTGGCGAGCATGTTCAGCAGTCTGCTGAGCACCGGATCGACTGCGCTGCAGCAGTTGCCGACGCTGCTCACCCAACTCGACTCCGCACTGAAGACCGGTGACAACGCCGCGCTCGCCAAACTCCTCGGTGTTCCCGAGGCCAAGGTCACCGAGGCTATGGCGCAGATCGAGCAGTCGCCGGACAAGCTGGCGGAACTCTCCCAGCTGCTGGGTTTGACCACGGGCGCGGAGGTTCCGGTGCCCGCCGCGGGCTTGCCGTGTGAAACCACACCCGCCGGTGCGGCCTTGGTGACCCCGGCCGTCGGTGCCGCGGTCGCCGATCCGGCGGCCGGCCTGACCAACCTGTTCCAGCGCGCGGGCCTCGATACGACGGGCATGGCGCCGATCTTCGGTGCTGCGGCAGGACTTCATGAAGGGCTCACCGCAGGTATTCAGGGCGGCATTCCCGGGGGCGTGGAAGGAGCGATCGCCGCTGGTCCGCAGGGTGGCGGGGTCGCCGGCTTCGCGGAAGGCGTCATGGTCGAATCCGCCGGGGCAGGAGCCGACCATGAGCCCGAGTCGGTCGATTTCATGCAGGCGCTCGGTGATTTCGGTGCGTCGCCGGTCGGTCAGCCGAACACCGAGGCGAAGCCGGTGGTCGAGGCATGAGGTGGCAGTTCACCGACGTCGAGTTCAAATCGCTGTGCCACCGCTATCGGTATCAGGGCCGAATGCCCTCGCCCCTGGTCTATCTCAGCCGCACCGTGCTGGCCGACGACTACGCGCGTGAACTCTCCGAGATTCGAGCCCGTCTCGATCAGGAACTGGACCAGGGCTTCGTCAGCCTGTTCAAGGCCGTGGCGGACCCGGAAGTGTTCATCGGCGTACATGGATTCCAGGACAACGATCCGAGTGCGCCGCGATTGCGGGTACACGGGGCACGCCGCGGGCATCACGCGTGTGTGATTTCGCAGGCTCCGGGTGAAACCACCTCGCACAGCGGCGATATCACCGTGATCGAGTGCGATCCGCACGAGTTGCCCGCACTCCTGGTCCGGCACCTGCCGGAGGTGGAGCCGGGCCGGCAGTCGCCCATCGCGATCTCCGAAGGCCCGGCGATTCCCGAGCCCGATCCCTACGACGCACCGCCGCCCTCGGCCTTCGACAGTTTCGAGGAGTCGAATGACGCTCGCGCGCTG
Organism: Nocardia sp. NPDC005978; assembly: GCF_040614455.1. Taxonomy (NCBI): domain Bacteria; kingdom Bacillati; phylum Actinomycetota; class Actinomycetes; order Mycobacteriales; family Nocardiaceae; genus Nocardia; species Nocardia sp. NPDC005978. Next base: position 16,486 of record NZ_JBEXUS010000023.1, on the reverse strand, counting down.
CGATTCTGGAACACCCAGGCGGATCGCATGGGCTTCATGCGGATCGTGCAGGGGCGCTCCAAATACGGGCCGCGCGGTGTCGAGGGTCAGCTGTTGCTGTGGCGGGACCTGCCGGACGACGGCCGGTACATGATCGAGCTGGAGACGCCCGAAATGGCCGCCGTGGGCACCGACGCCAAGCGTTTCGAGTCCCGCCTGCAGCATCACGTGGATCGGATCCTGAAGATCATGGAATCTCGCGGCGAGCACGAGGAATTGGCGCACCGGTAGCTCGAGTTCGTGCGCAGCACGGGGCACCGCTCCGCACGAATCGGCACTCTCCGTTCATTTTCCAGCCACTGCTCGGTTGCTCTGACCTGACAGGGTTCCCGGTGTGAACGACCGGCTCAAGACGTACACGGACCTGCTGAACACCGCCGCCGGCAAGACCGGCAAGGTGCGCGACGGCATCGAGAAGGTCGTCGACACACTGGTTTCCACCTCGAACGGCCGTGGTCAGCCCTGGGGCAACGACACCCTGGGTAGGAACTTCTCCGGCGGCGACAACGGCTACGACAAGTCGAGCCAGAACATCATCAAGGGCGCGGGCAACATGGCCGGCACCTTCGGCAACTTCTCCGCGGGCCAGATCAAGGCCGCGGAGAAGCTGGCCGGAATGGACGAAACCAACGGCAGTCAGTTCAAGTAGGGGACTGACGATGGCCAACGAGTTCGCCAAAGCCAATCTGTCCGACATCCTCGAGGATTTCGCGGGCCAGATGCGGACCATCACCGGACTGCAGCGACAGCGGGCGGTGCTCACCGCCTCCGCGACCGTGCGCAAGCGCGTCACGGTGACCGTGAACGCCGACGGCACCGTGATCGAGGTCAAATTCTCTTCGGACATAGCCGATCTCGACTACCCGGAGATCGCCGCCGCGGTCGCCGAGGCCGCGCAGCAGGCCGCCGCCGAGGTGGCCCGCAAGGGCCGGGAACTCATGGCCCCGGTCTCGCAGAACCGCAACCGCCTGCCCAAGTTCAGCGATCTGGTGCCCGGCATGCCGGATCTGAGCCGCGAGCTGGCGATCCCGGAACCGCCGGTGGTCTCGACCGCGCCGCCGAAGGCGCCGGAACGCCTTGCCGCACAGGCGGAACTGGACGCGGACGCTCCGCGCCGAACCGGCGGGGCCACCGACTCGGGATGGTGAGCGCGCGCCCCGGGGCAGTCGGCACGCCATGATCTACCTGCCCTCGGAACTCGAATGGCTGGGCTGGATCGTGGGCATGGAATGGCCCGACGGCAACGAAGACCAGATGTGGAATCTGGCCCAGGACTGGCACACCGCCGCCGACGGTCTGCGCGGCCTGCTCGACGAGGTCAGCGACGCGCGTTACGCCACCCTGGCCTCCTACCCGGACGGCAAGGGTTCGGAGGAGATGGCCAAGGTCTTCGACCTGCTCAGCGGCAAGACCGACGCGGACGACAGCACCTCCATCCCGGATCTGGCGAAATACTTCGACTCGATCGGTGATTCGGCGCACGACACCGGCACCGAGATCGAGTACACGAAGCTGATGTTCTATTCGTCGCTGGGGCTGCTGGCGGCGGAACTCATTGCCGCATGGGTGTTTCCGCCCACCGCACCGGCGGTGGAGGCCGCGGCGATCGCCTTCACCCGGGTCGCGGTCCGCATCATCGGCGCCCGCGCGGTGGCGGCGATCGCTCGCTTCGCCGCGAAGATGGCGGGCTCCGCGCTCGCGAAATTCCTGCTGCGCCACGTGGCCATCGATTTCACCCTCGGCACGGTCCAGGAAATCGGCATCCAGCAGTACCAGGTGTCCAAGGGCTCCCGCAAAGAGATCAACTGGACCCAGGTCGGCGTCACCGCCATCAGCTCGGCGGCGGGCGGCGCGGCGGCCGGCCCGTTCGGCGGCTGGCTCGGCGACAACCTGGCCCGGCGCGGCCTGGACGGCATCGGCGGCGCGGGCCTGGCCAGCATCGGCGCCGGATTAGCCGGTGCCGGAGCGGGTTTCGTGGCCGCGACCGGTGCCCAGTTCGGCTTCGACGTGGCACAGCATGGCTGGGACCAGGCGGTCGAGAACCTCTCCAACACCCAGTTCGACTGGCGCATGCTCAGCGCCGGCGCCACGAACGGCGCGATGTCGGGCATGAATCACCATGCCGCACACAATTTCTGGAACTCTCGCGGCGGCGACGGCAGCAGCGATCCGCCCCCGGCCCCGCCCGCCCCCAACGTCGATCCGCCCGCACCCGGTGTGGATCCCGCCGCTCCCGGCGTCGACCCCGCCGCTCCCGGTGTGGATCCCGCCGCTCCCGGTCAGGATCCGAGCACCCGTCCGACCACCGACGGCCAAGACCCGAGCACCCGTCCCACGACAGACGGTCAGGACAACCGCGCCAACCCGGATGTCAACGAGCCCACCCGGGGCGAGGATCGAACCCGCCCCGGCGGCCACAACACCGACGACCTCCGCGGCGCCCCAGCCACTTCCGAGTCGAACGCCCCCCGCGCCTCGACCCCCGACTCACCGGCGACAACCCCCACGGTCAACACGGCCGCGGGCCCCACGGCAGCCCCGGCCCCCAGCACCGCCCCCGTCACCTCCGCACCCCACGCCGCGCCCACCACGTCCGCGCCGGGCTCCAGCGCCCCGGGCTCTAGCGCACCCGGTTCGAGTTCGCAGCCTTCGAGCGCACCCCAATCCAGCGCCCCCCGCGCGGACGCACCCTCGAACCCCGGTGCCGCCACCGATTCCCGCGCGGACATAGACGGCTCGTCCGCCCACCCAGATTCCCCGCCGGAGACCCAAGATGCCTCCCGCGCAAGCGCTCCCGACGCCGCCGATGCACACGCGGCCGCCGCGGACCCGTCCGCCGAGACCCCACGCGCCAGTGTCTCCGACGCCCCCACGTCCCCCACGGCCGAAGTCTCCGCCGCCCCCTCGGACGCACCCCCCACCCACCCCGCCGACACGGCAGACCACAGCGCCCGCACTCCCGAGTGGGCCGATTTCCCCACTTCGACCCCCTTCGAGACCCCCGACGCCCCCACTTCCCACCTCGACGCACCGGTTTCTCCGGCCGGCGACCAGGTCCCCGCAACGTCCCCCGTCCCGACCACGTCCCCCGCGACGGCGACCGCCCCGCCCACCACCGCTCCCCCCTCGACCGCGCCTACGTCCCCCAATACCCCCGGCGATCACCGTGCCCCAGCCCCGCCCGCCCGGCCGGACGTCGCACCCCGCCCGGATCTGAACGCCGCCACTCGCCCCGACGTCACCACGCCACTCGCCGACACGGCCCCGCGCGCCCATGCCGCCCCCGGCCCCGGCGAAGCTCCGCGGGCCGCCGCCGACACGACACCGCCCCGCGCGGACCTCGCCCCCGAGCCCGGCACTGCCCCCCGAGTCGACTCCGACCTCGCTTCGCGCGCGGACCTGAATCCCGTAGACGGTCCGGAGTCCCGTCCCGCCGTCGACCCGGTCGCGGACCCCGCCGCGGTCGGTCGCCATGATGCCGAACCGGCCGCACGGCCGGACCCGAGCCTGCGCGCCGACCCCGCGCCCGGAACCGACGCGAACCCCAGCGCCGATTCCGACTCCGCCTCGCGCACGGAGTCGCCCCCGCGTGCCGACGACACGGTGCAGCCGGACGACCCGGGCGCGGATCGAACCTCCGAACCGGAGTCTCGTTCATCTGCCGAGGAAAGCTCGGCGGCGCGTCCGGACGCCCCGCGCACCACCGGCGATGGGGCTCCGATTCGTGATGCGGACCCGGCTGGGACGATCCGAGCCGTCGAGAATGCTGTTGGTGCAACCGATTCCGTCGCGTCCCGCACCGTCGGTGATGATCGTGCCGGTTCCCCGCTGGGCGATGACCCCGGCTCGGTCCCGCGTGTCGACAACGTCATCCCCTTTCCCGTGGACGCCCCGGCTCCCGCCGCGCACGAGCCGCGTTCGCGCCCCGCCCCCGCAGCGGCCCGCCGTTCGGGCGGCGAGCCCATCGGCGACGGCGGACCGGACCGCGCGGGCGACGGGGGAGCGCCGCGTGACGCGGACGCCCGCCCGCCAACAGACGAGGAAGTGGCCTCCGCCTTGTACGGCGGTGACGAACCCCCGGTCGACGACTGGTCGAACCTGACCCCGGACGAGATCTCCGAGCGGCTGCGCACCTTGCACGGCATCGAGACCTTCGGCTTCGACAACCCGAACGTGCATCCGGAAGTGTTGTGCGAGTTCGCCCGTGCGGTCGACGACGTCGTCAGCCGCTACGGCGAGATCGACCTGCGCGAGGTATCCGTCCAGTCGATGGACGACCCGGACAACTACGCCGAGGCGTGGTCGGCGTGGGGGTCGGACGGCAGCATAGTCACCCAGCGGCTGGTGCTGAACGACACCTGGATGACCACGCCCGAACGCTTCGCGAACGCCGTGTCGGAGGATGAGGCGGCGGGCGATCTCGTCCCCAATTCCGCTGCCCGGCCGGTGTTCTCGACGGTCGTGCACGAACTCGGCCACGCCCTCGATTTCGCCGGCAACCTGGACGCTCGCGATCGCGCCCTGGACGCGCTGGTCGATCACTACGAGGACACCTACAACGTCCAGAACTGGACCGACGCCGAGAACGCCCGCTTCCAGGAGTGGCTGCACCAGCTCAGCGACTACGGCTTCGACTACAGCGACAACTTCGACGCCACCGAGGCCCTGGCCGAGGCGTTCACCGACGTCGAGCTGAACGGCGACGACGCCAGCGAACCCGCCCGCGTTCTCTACAACCTGCTCACCGACATCGCCGCCGATGCGACGAGCGGCCGCGATCCCGATGCCGCACGCCCCGAGGTGATTTCACCCGGCGACGAGTCGCCCCCGCGCGGCCGCACCCCGGACTCCGGTGACGAGTCGGGGAAACCCGGCGACGATTCACCCGGGAAGCCCGGGGGAGACGATTCTGCGGCGAAGCCGGACGCCGACGCTCCCGCCGACAAGCCCGACGCTCCCGCCGACAAGCCCGACGCTCCCGCCGACAAGCCGGACGCCGAAACCCCGGCCGACAAGCCCACCGCGGACGATCCGAACTCCCGACCGGATTCCGCTGATACCCAGGAAATCCCGCTCCCGACCACGGCCGAAGCCCTCGAACGCGCGAACGCCGTCATCTCCGAATCCGAAGCGCGCCTTGCGGAGATGCAGCGCCGCATCGACGAAGGGTTCGCCGGCCTGGACCGCCTCGTCGAACGCGGCATGGACGCGGCCACCCGAGGCGAGGAACCCAACGTCGCCGATGCCCTGGATCGCGCCGGCGACGTCCTGGACGAGTCCGCCAATCGCCTGGCGGAGATGCAACGCCGCATCGACGACGGTCTGGCCGAGCTTGAGCGGACGATCAACGAGGGTTTCGCCCGCACACCCGAATCCACCGGCGACCAACGCAATCCGAATGGCAGCTTCCAACGCCCGGACGCCGACACCGCGCCCGATCGGCACGATGAATCGGCTCATCCCGCCGACCGCCGCGCCGAGGACGGTTCCTGGCAGCGTCCGGATGCGCCCGGCGACCGCCGCGCCGAGGACGGCTCTTGGCAGCGTCCGGATGCGGATGCGCCCGGCGACCGCCGCAACGCCGACGGCTCCTGGCAACGACCTGACACCGAAACCCCGGTGGCAGAACGCAATCAGGACGGCTCCTGGCAGCGCCCGGGTGACCCGCCCGGCATGTTGCGCGACACCGACGGCAAATGGCGGCCGGATGCCCGCAATCCCGACGGCTCGTGGCAATCACCGGGTTCGGACGCCACCCGCCCCGACATTCCCGTCTCCGAGGCGACCCGCACGGATACGACCCGTCCGGACATCCCGGTCGCACCGGCCACCCGTCCCGACATCCCGCTCGACGCCACCCGCCCGGACGCGCCCCCGACCCGCCAGGATCTGCCCACGCAGTCGACCCGCGCGGATGCCACGCGCCCCGACCTCCCGGCCGCCGACGCGACGCGCACCGACATCACCCGCCAGAACACCCTCCCGTTGGACGTGCGCCCCGACCTCCCGACCGCCCCGCTGCCGGTGCGCCCGGAGGCCCCGCGCCTGATCGAGCGCCTGCGCCAAATCCGCGACGAGATCCGCGAACTCCTGCGTCAGCACGCGGAGATCCTGCGCCACCCCTCCGGCTCCCAAAACGACAGTTTCGGCGCGTCGTTCCTCTGGGAGGGCCTGACCACGATCTTCGGCGGCAAACCGAACCTCGACGGTTCGGACGGCATCATCCGCGTGCTGAAGGAGGTCATCGAGCTCTACAAGAAGCGCGGCCGCATCGCCGAGTTCTTCAAGGGCTTCAAGGCGAATCGCGCGGATGATTTCACCGTCCCGGTGAACGAGGACGGCACCCCGAATCGCTACTGGGAGAACGAGGTCGATCCGAGCCTGGCCGATCAGGTCGATATTCCCGAACACCTGCGCCGGCACTGGGCCGACCTGGATTCCCGCCTGCCCGAACCGAGTTCACCCGATGCCACGCAGGATCTCCTCGATCCCCGCGAACGCGCCCAGCGCCGCGTGGACATGGTCGACGAGCTGGAAGATCTCGCCCGCCGCTACGTCGAGGAGAACGAGCGCGTCCCCTTCAGCGACCAGCTGCCCCTGGACGGCAAGGGCCGAGTCACCGAGGATCCGGGCCAGCGCTACCTGCGCGAGCTCCGCGGCGACGCCGCCAACATCCTCGACCACCCCGGCGTCAACAACGGCATGGAAGGCGCGCCCCTCGACGGCCCCCTCGGCGACCAGTTCCGCGAAGCAGGCCGCCGCCGCGCCGAATTGGTCGAGGACCTCGGCATCCTCGCCGACTATTTCGACCTGACCTTCGCCGACCTGACCAACGACCTCGAGGGCACGATCACCCGCCTCCGAGCCGAAGCCCTCCTGGAACAACTCCGCGCGGAACGCCTCTTCGCCCCCCAACCCACCCTCCCCGATGCGACCCCGCCCTTCGGCACGCCTCTCCCACCCCCCGGCCCGCCGCCGTCGTCTCCCGAAACCCGCACCGACACAACGCGCCCGGACGGCTTCGATCCGGCCCCGACTCGCCCCGACGCCGTCGATGCCGACCTGACGCGCCCTGACGGCTTGGATCCGAACGCGACTCGTCCGGATGGCTTGGATCCGAACGCGACTCGTCCGGATGGCTTGGATCCGAACGCGACTCGTCCGGATGGCTTGGACCTGAACGCGACTCGTCCGGATGGTCTGGATCCGAACGCGACTCGTCCGGATGGTTTGGATCCGAACGTGACTCGTCCGGATGGCTTGGATCCGAACGCGACCCGCCCCGACGGTCTCGATCCCACCGCAACCCGTCCGGACGGCCTCGACCCCAATACGACCCGCCCCGACGGCCTCGAACCCCCCGCCCGACGCCAGTCGCCCGATGACGATCCCGACGGCCCGGAGTTCTTCGACGGCAGCGACTGGGGTTCGGACCCCGGACCCGGCGGCGATTCACCCGCCCCCCAGCACGCTCAACCCGAAGCAGGCCCGGTCCACACCGACGCGACCACACACACCTCGGACGCGGACGACGCGGCGAACTCACCGGGTTCCGCGACGCCCGAGCCCGATTGGTCGCCCCGTCCGGACGACGACTGGTCCACCCGCGACCGCTGGGAAATCGCCGACCGCCTGACCGAGATTCTCTCCGACCGCCGCACCGACGGCGTCCCGATCCAGGTGCTCGGCTTCGACAACGAGCACGTCCCCACCGAGGTGCTGCGCGAGTACGCGCGCGCGATCGCCGACATGCTCGCGCGCCATCCGTCGGTGGATCTGCGCGGTATTTCGATCGAGCCGCTGTCCGACATCGATACCTACGCACAGGCTTTCCCGGTGGTGGACGAGTCGGGCCGTGTGTACACCGAACGCCTGGCGCTGGGCCTGCGCTACGCCATCTTCCCGGAGGAGTTCCAGACCAGTCTGGCCGCGGACGAGGCGACTCGTTTCATGGCCCCCGGCTCCGGCGACCGCCCCGTCTACTCGACGATCCTGCACGAGTTCGGTCACGCCCTGGACTTCGAAGGCCAAATGCGCGCCCGCGAATTGGCTTTCGGCGCACTGTCTGACGCGTACGACCGCCTCACCGGCAGGTCGGACCTCACCGGCTTCGGTCCCTGGCTGTCGGAAGGGCTCAGCGGCTACAGCTTCCGCGATGGTGTCTTCAATCCCACCGAGGCTCTGGCCGAAGCCTTCACGGACGTGGAATCCAACGGAGACCGAGCATCCGAACCCGCCAGGGCCCTCTATCAGGCCATGCTGGACGCCGCCGCCGAGTCCGCGCCGAACCCGCGCCTGCGCGCGGACGACGATTCCGACGCCCCGCCCCGCCATGACACGGCCGACCCGGACCCCGATGCGGCTGTACGCCCCGCGCCGGGTTCGGAGTCGGCAACCCGCCTCGATCCGGATGCCGATCCGAGCAACCGTCCCGAGCGCAGCGCGGACGTCCGTCCCGAGTCCGCGCGCCGACCGGACGATCAGCCGCCGCAAACCCCGGATTCTCCGAGCAGGAGCCCCCTGCCCGACGAACCTGGGCAGCACCGGTCGTCCGCTCCTGCTTCGGAGAATCGGGAGCCTCGCGTGGAATCCGCGCCCGCACAGCGCGATACCGGCGACGACGGCGAAACAACCCGGGCGGATCCGGATAGCAGCGTCCCCGCGCGCGAGGCCCCGGATTGGTCACCGCGCCCCGACGACGAGTGGTCCCCCCTGGATCGCGATCAGATCGCGGACGAGTTGGCCGAGCGCTGGGACGTCGACGTATTCGGTTTCGACAATCCGAATATCGACCCGGAAGTGCTGCGCGAGTTCGCGCGGGCCGTGGACGAAATGTTCACCCGCTACCCGGACACAGATCTGAACGCCATTGCCATCATGCCGCTCGAGGAAGGGACGTTGGGCGAGGCATGGCCGAAGATCGAGGACGGCGAGCACTACACGGATCGGCTGGTGCTGAACGAGCAATACGCCGGCAACCCTCAGGATTTCGCCCGCCGCGTGCGGGAGAGCGAAGAAGCCGGCCACCTGGTCGCGGGCTCGGCAGATCGTCCTATCTACTCCACGGTGGTCCACGAGTTCGCCCACGCCATCGACTTCTCCGGTCAAATGCACGGCCGCACAGAGGCGTTCAACGCGCTGATGGAGCACTATTTAGAGACCCGGGGCGATCTGGACGGCTTCGTCGACTGGCTCAAAGCCCAGCTCAGTGGCTACAGCTTCGCCGAGGACGGCACCTTCGATCGCGCGGAGGCCATGGCCGAGGCCCTCACCGACGTCGTATTGAACGGTCCGGCGGCCGGCCCTGCCGCCCACGTCCTGCACCGGGTGCTCGTCGACGCCGCCGCGGACTACATCGCACAGCGTGACCTGGCAGATTCGGCCGAGCCCGTCGAAATTCCCGGTGACAAAGGCGAATCCGGTCCCAAGCAGGGCTTCAACGCCGATGGCACCTTGCTGCCCCCGGAGCCGGTTACCCCCCACGGTTTCAATCCGGACGGCACCCTTCGGCCGCCCGATGCGGCGGACCCCGTCGTGCGCCCGGGCTACGACCCGGACGGCAACTCGACCGCACCCCGCCGGGCGTTCGGCGATGACGGCGCACCGACCGACCCCGGCCGTTCCGACGGCACGGACCCCGGCCGTGGCGAACCCGAAGCCGGCTCCCCGCGGCCCGAATCGGCCGACGAGGCCGCTGCCGCGCCGGGCTCGGACGGCTGGTTCGAGCGCATGCAGCAGGATCAGGCCGATTGGCTCGCGCGGATGGAGGCCGAGCGCGAAGCCTGGCTGGCCGGCTTCGATCATCCCGAAACCGACTCGGAAACAGCGCCTCCCGAGACTTCAGCCGCCGGTGACGGTCAACCTCCGAACGACGGCCCGCCCACCCGCCGGGCAGCCGACGACGATGACCCCGACGCCTGGTTCGATCGAATGCAGCGCGAGCACGATGCCTGGCTGGCGCGCATGGACGCCGAGCGCGCCGAATGGCTCGCCGGCTTCGATCTCCCGGAGTCGTCCGCGACCACCCCGGATACGCCGCCCATCACCCCGGAAACCGCTCCGGCGGGTCCCGGAGAACCCCCGGACGCGGGCCCGCCCCTGCGCCCGGCGTCCGATCCCAACGATCCGGACGCCTGGTTCGACCGCATGCGCGCGGACCAGGCCGACTGGCTCGCCCGCATGGACGCCCAGCGCGCGGAATGGCTGCACCGCATAGCGGACGAATACACCCCCGGCAGCCCCGAGGAATGGGCCGCCCGCTTCCGCGCCGACGCCGCGACCTGGGACGCCCAGATCTCCGCCGACCGTGCCGACTGGCTCTGGGACATGGCGGGCGGCCGCCCCGATCTCCCGGCGCCCGGCGCGATCCCACCTCCCGAGAGTGCCCCTGCGGCAACGAGTCCGGACCTGGCACCGAGCCCCGGTCCGGCGACAACCCCGGATCCTGCGACCACCTCTGGTCCGGCCACGATCCCGGACGGATACACCCCGACCGTGCCCGATCTCCCCGCGGCACCGACATCGGGCGATCCCGCCACGACCGGCCATGACCCCGGCTCGGGCTACACCCCGACTCTCCCGGATATCCCGATACCTCCGGGTATCCACGAGGCCGAAACGCAGCCGATTCCTGTGGGGGAGCAGCCAACCGGGGACACGCCCGCCCCGGCCCCGGTGAACCCCATGCTCGCCTCCCCGGCTCTAAGGGCACTCGCCGAGCACCTGCTCCAGCCGGGCGTGCGCGGCCCGGCATCGACCCGCACCCCCGAGCAGCAGGCCTACGCCGACCGCCTCGCGCACACCCTCGGCCTGCGCCAGGCCCTGGCCGGCCACCCCGACTCCCTCGCGGCCTTCCGCGACATCGCCGAAATGGCCCGCGCACGGGGACTTTTCGGCGACCCGGAGAACGGCGTCCCGCCCACTCCCATGGGCCCGGACGATTTCCGCCCCCTGACCCCCGACGAGCGCTACGCGGGCGAGCAGTACTGGCGCACCGAAGCCGACCCCGAGCAGCGGGCCGCCATCGAGGCGGAGATCCGCGCCGCGGGCCTGGAAGACCGCCTGGCCCGTGCCGCCGCCGAGGAAGACGCCGCCGTCCTCCCGCCGGCCACCGGCGAATCCCGCCCGGCCCTCTCCCCGGCCCGCCCGGACGACCCGTCGACGACCCGCCCGGACAACTCCGCCGTCACCCGCCCCGAAAACCTCTCGTCCACACCACATCCCGACCCCCAATCCGCCCTGACCCGCCCCGATGCCCCCACCAATCGCCCCACCGAGCCCCAGTCCGAACCGCGCGTCGTCACCCTCCCCGAACTGCGCGCCGAGATCGCAGCCCGCCTCAACCTCTCCGAAGCCGATCTCACCCCCGCCCGCATGTCCGAGCTCGCCGGCGACCTGCAGTTCCAGAACGTGTTGCGCGCCGGTGCGATCGAAGCGCTCGCCGACGCCGTCCAACGGCACGACGCGGCCACCGATCCCGCCGACCGAGCGGATCACGCCCGCACCCGAGACGACTGGGCGCGGCGTCTCAACGTGGACCCGGATGCGCTCGCCACGGACAGCGCCCGCGTCCTTGACGAGCTGCGCGCCGAAACCTACCGCCGCGCGGCCGATGTCGCCGACCTGCTAGCGATCACCCACCACACCCCCGATCCGGCCGACGGCACCCGCATCGTGCTCGAGGCCGACGGCGAGCGAATTCACGTGCGCATCACCGACGGTCCCGACGGCCGTGTGGTGGAGCAGGTCCCGCGCCCAGGCCTCCCGCCCGAACCCACGACCTCGAACGCGGTCGAACGCCGGCAGCGGCCCGGCTTCTTCCGCAGACAGTGGGAGCGTCTCAAAGCCGGATTCCCGGTCTTCACACCGAAATACCCGTCGGGCTCGGGTCAGGACGGCCAGGTGCAGGTTCAGCTCGCGGTGGAGCTGGGCCACCTGGTGGACAGCACGCTGCTGATGGGCATCGAGAGCGGCTTCAACCCGATCCGCCTGTGGAAGGAACTAGCCACCCAGTGGCAGGTCCGCGAGCGCCTCCCACTGCTGAACCAACTCACCGCCCGTACCGCCGCCATCTCCCCGGACGCGCTGCCCATGCACACGCGCCAGGGCGATCTCTACGAGCCGTGGTTCACCGAAGCCGACCCGGTGCTGCGCGCCGAGGTCGAGGAGAGCCTGCGCATGGCGGGCCTGCCCGTCGGCGAGGAGCAGCTGGAAAACGTTCCGTACCAGCAAAGTCCGGCCGAGCGCCCCGAAATCCCCGAGCCGCCGCCGCATCACTGGAGCCCGGAGCTGCCGCAGCCGGTCACCGATGCGGTGGACGCGCGCGACGCCGCCCTCACAGACCTGCTCCGCATGGCGCGGGACCAGGGCATCGATCTGTCCGCGATCGATCCGGCGACCCTGCACCGCGCGGTCGACGCCGCGACCTACGAACTCATGCGCCGCGCGGGCGCCATCGAGGGCCTGCGCGACGCCGCGACGCGCTACAACACCCAGGACGGCGAGGTCCCGTACACCCGCGAGATCAACTTCTCCGACAACGACCCGCTCGGCCGCTACCTGCGCGAGGTTCGCGCGGCCAACGAAGCGATCCTGGCCGACGAGCGCGCCGAAGCGGCCCGGGCACGAGCCCGCACGCCGCTGGAGGCGGACTACCTCGAGTACAAGGCCCGCCGCCCGCGCCCGACCTTCCTGGACGCGGTCGGGGTCAACAACGGCGGCGAGCCCGCCCGCGATTTCGACAATGCCGAGGAGGAGCTCAGCAGCGAACGCTCGGGCGGCCTGTTCGAGACCGCGCTGATGCGCGATCAGATCCGCGACGAACGCTCGAACTGGGCTCAGCTACTGGCTGTTTCGCTAGACGAGCTGACCGCAGATCGCCTCGCACACACCATCGGCGACATGCGGATGGAGGTTCGCGACGGCGCTGACCGGCTCGCCGATTTCGCCGATGCCGTCGACAATTTCCTGCGCCTCGACCAGGACGCCCGCGACCAGGCGATTCTCCTGGGTGAGGGCACGTCTCGCGATTGGGTGCACGCGAACGGCGGCGTGATGATCGACCGGGGCGTCGGGTTGCTGCCGGGGGAGCCGGGCGGTCCGCAACGCCTGGTCGTCATTCGCGGCGACATCGATCACGACGCCCGCCTGGCCGACGCGCTCGCCGTGCATCCGCACCTGGGCGACATGCTGAATCGCGTTGAGCTGCAACTCGATTACCGCAGGGTCGGATTCGACGAGGACGGCCGGCTCCGAGTCATCGACATGGCCCCGCCGCAGGTGCGGTTCCACGACGTCGAGTCCGCTGGGGACAGACTGCCGCTGACGCTGCTGCGCGACGGTGCAGAGCCATGGCGGATCGTGCAGGGCGCGGTCCCGGAGCCGGACGCCCCCGTGCACTCCGATCCGGATACCGCTCCCGCGCCCCCGCGCGACCCGGACGTGGTGCGCGAGGAACGCAACGAGGTGGCCGCCCGCCTGTCGGTCTATCAGATGGATCTGGGCCCGGAGTTCCTGCGGGACACCATCGATAACCTCCGGCACGACAACGCTTTGCGGGCCGCGCAGATCGAGGGCATGGTCGATTTCATTCGCACCAGCGATGCCATCGACAACTTCCACGATCTCGATCGCCACCTGGCCAATCTGGCCAACCGGTTGAACCTGGATCCGACCCAGCTCACCGCACAGGGTCTGGCCGAGGCCATGGCGGATCCGAGCGTGCGCGCCGTACGGCGGTTGCAGGCCGTCGAGGATCTGCTGAACTACGCGAAAGTGCTTCGCGACGGCGCGGATTCGGCCGCCGTGCTCGCCGCGCGCGACGAGCTCGCGCGCAGGCTCGGGGTCGAGCCGGAGGATCTGTACGCGTCCAAGCACGTCAAGGACGAGGTCAACGGCGAAGTCGTCGCGTACCGGCCCGATCCCAAGAGCGTCAAGCCGGGTTCGCTGCTCGAGGCCATCAACGACCTGCTGTACCGCTCCGGTGAACGGCCGGAATTGCTTGCGGCCCTGACCGATTACATCGACACGCTCGGCAAGCTCGATCCGTACCGCGAGAACATGCGGTACGACCCGTCCACCGATCCGCGCGCAGCGGACGGCGAACTCCCGATCCACGATCCGAAGGCGCCCGCGCTGCTCCGGGCGCTGATGAACGAACTCATCGGTGAGCCACCGGTTTCCGACAACCCGTCCGGCGCGGCCAGCGTCTGGTCGCGACTGCTCGGCGTCGATCTGAGCGATAACGCGGCGATCGCGAAGATCTACGAGAAGCGCATGGTCGATCTGCACGATCGGCTGTCCCCGCGGCAGTTCGCCGATGTGCTCGATACCCTTCGCGCACGGGATATGGACGCGGCGTACGACGCCTACACCGACAGCGCGACCGAAGGTCAGCGACTACTCACGCCCGATCAGCTGGCCGAAGTGGTGCAGCGACTGCAGGACGCGCGCTACTCCGACGTGTACGACCTGTACCGCGACGGCAAGATCGACAAGCACGAGCGGCTGGAACCGGCGAAGTTCGCCGAGCAGATCGAGAGCCTCCGGCGCGAAATCCGCGAGCGCGAGGCCGACATCGACCTGCTGGAGCGGCTCGCGGCCGAACACGGAGCGCTGACGGGAACTCCGGAACCGGCAGCACCACCGCGTGATTCGCGTGACGTGGCTGCCGACCTCGCCCGGGCCCGGCGCGATCTGGAGCAGGCGCGCGCCGACCTGGACTACGCCCGCGATCGCCTGCCGCTGCGGCAGGACCGCCCGCTCGCCGACGCCGATCTGTCCCCGGAACGCCTGCCGGGCACGATCGACTACCTGAATACCCGGAGCGAGCAGGAGATCGGCGCGCCCGCGGTCTCCGACCGGCGGATCGCGGATCTGCACGATGCCGCGCAGCAGTTTCACCGGGCCGAGGACGGCGTCGCCCGGCTCGAAGACGCCATGCGCGACGCCCTGCTGCGCGAGTCGGGCCCGGATGAGTCGCCGGTCGACGCCTGGCGGCGTGAAGTGGACAGCGCCAGGACCGAACTCGAGGCGGCCCTGGACGATCTGCCGGGCAACAGACCGGTGGACCCGGAGCGCGCGGCCGAGATGATCGAGCGCCTGAACCGAATCCCGCTGGACCAGACCGACGTCTGGACCGACGAACTGCTCGCGGTCCGCGACGCCGCCGACCGCTACACCCAGGCCCAGGATTTCCTCTCCCGCGCCGAAGCGGACCAACTCGACGCCGTGCACGCGGCCGAGTCCCCGGCCGACACGGCCCGCCGCGAACTCACCACCGCCCGCCTGGACCTGCTGTCGGCCGAGGCCCAGCGCGACGCCGCCCTCATCGGCCACCCCGAGTCCGCCGCCGACCTCACCCGCGACTGGGTGGCCGACACCCGAGAGGCGCTGTCCGGCAACGATCCCCGCACCCTGCCCCCCGCCGATCGCGCCCGCCTGGATCTGGCCGAAGCCGCAGCCCGCCACCACGATGCCGAGGATCGCGTAGCCCGCTGGGAAGCCGAACAGTCCCGCCTGGCCTCCCAGGCGGCAGCCGCCGACCTCGGCCCCCACACCGCCGCGGCCCGCGCCCGCGATGCCGCCGAAGCGGATCTGCACCAGGCGATCTCCGACTTCCGCCGCCACACCGGCCTCAACGTGGCGCCCGCCGACCTGACCCCCACGCGACTGATCCCCACCCTCGATGATCTGGCCTCCCAAACGATCCGCGGCGTCACCCCCCACTCCTTCGACGCGTTCACCACCCTCCGCGATGCCGCCGAAGCTCACCACCGAGCCGCCGCCTTCGC
The DNA here is from genome assembly GCF_040614455.1 of Nocardia sp. NPDC005978. NCBI lineage: Bacteria > Bacillati > Actinomycetota > Actinomycetes > Mycobacteriales > Nocardiaceae > Nocardia > Nocardia sp. NPDC005978. The sequence continues at coordinate 656 of NZ_JBEXUS010000023.1, read as the reverse complement.
CGACTGGCTGGCATCGAACCTCCCCGACCCCGCCTCCAACCCACCCCCGGCCGAAGCCGCCACGACCCCGGATCCGGCCGAAGCCGCCACGACGCCGGATCAGCCTGCGGCCGTGACGATCCCGGATCAGCCTGCGGCCGTGACGACGCCGGATCAGCCTGCGGCCGTGACGACTTCAGATCCGGTCAAGGCCGCGACGACGGAGGACCCCACCCGAGGCATTACTCCGCCGGAAAATCCGGACTCCCCACATTTACCGGACCCCGGCGATGACCCGGACCCCGGTGACTCCGGCCCAACCCCCGCCAAACCTGACGGCCCCGCCCACCCGCCAACGACCCCCGCGTCGTCCGCGACCCTGCCCACACCTGAACCCCCAACCCGCCCGGTCCCGCTCACCTCCGGCCAGTCCCCAGACCCGTCTGTCCACCCTGCCGCCGAGCCCCCGGCAACCCCGCCGCCGCCGTCACACCCCCCGCGTCCGGTGGCCCCGCCGATGCCGTCCGAGCCGCCGCGCCCTATCGGTCCACCCATGCCGAATCATCCGCCGATGCCGGTGGAGCCTCCGAGGCCCGCGCACCCGCCGCGCCCGTCAGAGCCGCCGCGTCCGGTGGCCCCGCCGATGCCGTCCGAGCCGCCGCGCCCTATCGGTCCAC